>JAEYRC010000239.1 GCA_023409675.1 Bacteroidota bacterium | reverse complement strand
ATATTGGAATGATGTTCCATGGTAGAAATGATGATCTCATCTCCTGCCTTAATATTCTTTCTGCCCCAGGTATTGGATACGAGGTTGATTCCTTCGGTTGCACCGCGCGTAAAAATAATCTCCTCCCGTTCAGCGGCATTAAGAAGATCGCGAATCGAATCGCGTGTCGCTTCAAAAGCCGCGGTAGCTTCTTCAGCCAGCGAATGAATACCACGATGAATGTTTGCATTGTAGCCAGAGTAATAATTCACCAGCGCATCAATCATAACCGCAGGCTTCTGCGTGGTAGCGGCATTATCGAAATACACCAGGGGTTTGCCTTTCACCTCGCGTTTGAGGATAGGAAACTGCCTGCGGATGGATTCCACATCAAACTGCGCTATGACTGGTGCTTCATTCATGCTTGTGTAGAATCTAAGCTGCTGGTGATTAAATTATCGACATATTCCCGGAGAAAAACCGGTTTGATGTGCTCCAGTACGTCAAGCGCGTAAGCGTGAATCAGCATGGCAATCGCTTCCTTTTCGGGAATACCGCGTGCACGGATGTAAAACATGGCCTCCTCATCGAGCTGACCCACTGTACAACCGTGTGAACATTTTACATCATCTGCAAAAATTTCAAGTTGCGGTTTGGCATTCACGATAGCTTCAGGCGATAAAAGAATATTTTTATTCGACTGGTATGCATTGGTTTTCTGAGCCTTCTGGCGAACAAAGATCTTTCCATTGAATACTCCGGTAGAACGATCATTCATTATCCCTTTATACAACTGATTGCTGAAGCAATGAGGTTCCACATTATCTACCAGTGTATGATTATCAACATGGGTCGACTTATCCAGAAAATACAAGCCATACAGGTGCGCTTCGCTGTGCGGGGCCGCCATGACTACATTCAGGTTATTGCGGATTATGCCGCCTGATAAAGAAAGCACTACAGTATGCACATGGCTTTTACCAACCTGACGGATATGGGTAGTCGCAACGAGGTTTGCCTGCGGCGCGTCGTATTGCAATTTGTAATATTCCAGCCACGCATCCTGCTCCACAATCATTTCCATTACCTGGTTGGTAAAGCTTTCACCTGATCCCAGCGTTTTATAGGTTTCGATGATCTGTACACGGGCGTTTTGGCCAAGATGTACGAGGCTGCGGGGTTGCGCGAAAACATTCACTGCCCGGGCATCGGAGATATTATAAAGAAAAACCGGGTGTGCAACGCTTTTCCCTTCCGGAATGCTGATGAATACCCCACCGGTGGAAAAAGCGGTATTCAGGGCATTGATACCGTCTTTGGAATACTGCGCGCTGTCGCCCAGCCATTTCGTAACAATTGCACTATCAGGGCCTTCAACGGCTTCTTCAAGCGGAGTTACAATTAATTCCGGAGAAAGAATACGGGAATGTGCAGCAGAAAATACGCCATTGATAAAATAAAGAATATTAGCTTCATCATGACCGGGAAGCTCAACCGCTTTTAGTTCAGCAGTACCCGGCAGATCCGGAATCAGCGGAAAATGATATTCTTTATTAAAAAGCGTACTGATACGGGTATACTTCCACTCTTCATGGCGTGCCCCCGGCACTCCCATCTTATTAAATGCCTGGTAGGCATTTTCACGGATCGATTTCAGGGCATTGTCTGACCGGGAAAGCTGCAATTGATCGTATTGATCGCGTAAATGTTCTATAGTATTGCTCATGATCATTTTGGGTTAAACAGGTTCTCCAACATTTGCTTCTGCGAGTCTGATTTCTTCTTTGATGAAATCATATCCTCTTTCTTCCAGCTCAAGGGCTAATTCTTTCGGACCTGTTTTTACAATCTGACCATTATATAATACGTGTACATAATCAGGAACAATATAATCGAGCAACCGCTGGTAATGCGTTACCATCAGCACCGCATTATCATTACTGCGTAATTTATTAACGCCATTGGCTACAATACGGATGGCATCGATATCCAGGCCACTGTCGGTTTCATCCATGATTGCCAGACGGGGTTCAAGCATCGCCATCTGAAATACCTCATTGCGTTTTTTCTCACCCCCTGAAAAGCCTTCATTGAGCGAACGGGTCAGCAGGGCCTTATCCATATTCATCATTTCCATCTTCGCCTTCATGTACTTCAGAAAGTTCACCGCATCGAGTGGTTCCAGGCCGCGGTATTTGCGAACTTCATTAACAGATGCCTTGATGAAATTGATGGTACTTAAACCCGCTATTTCAATCGGATACTGAAACGCGAGAAAGAGTCCTTCGCCCGCGCGCTCTTCAGGAGCCAGTTCCAATAAATCTTTTCCAAGAAAGTCAACCGAACCTTCCAGTACTTCATATTCCGGACGGCCGGCAAGTACCGATGCAAGGGTACTCTTACCACTTCCATTCGGACCCATGATCGCATGCACTTCTCCGGGTTTTATCTCCAGGTTGATACCCTTCAGAATCTTATTGTCTTCAATTGCTGCATGCAAATTTTTTATCGTCAGCATATTCATATTATTAGCGTTGTATTATTCGTTTTGATGATTTATCCTACACTTCCCTCCAGGCTGATGGCCAGCAATTTCTGAGCTTCCACCGCGAATTCCATTGGGAGTTGATTCATGACTTCTTTCGCGAAGCCATTAATAATAAGCGCCACGGCCGCTTCCGTATCTATACCGCGCTGATTGCAGTAAAAGATCTGGTCTTCCCCGATCTTGGAGGTCGTTGCTTCATGCTCCACAACCGCGCTGCTGTTTTTTACTTCAACATATGGAAAAGTATGCGCTCCGCATTTGTCGCCCAAAAGCAATGAATCACACTGCGAATAATTGCGGGCCTTTGCGGCATTCTTACTAACGTGAACCAGCCCCCGGTAACTGTTGTTACTGAACCCGGCGGAAATACCTTTGGAAACGATACGGCTTTTCGTATGCTTACCCAGGTGCATCATTTTAGTGCCGGTATCGGCCTGCTGATAATTATTGGTAACCGCAACAGAATAGAATTCACCAATCGAATAATCCCCTTTCAGAATTACACTGGGATATTTCCAGGTGATGGAAGATCCGGTTTCAACCTGCGTCCAGGAAATTTTTGAATGGTGTCCCTTACAGATGCCCCGCTTGGTCACGAAATTGTAGATTCCGCCCTGGCCATTTTTATCGCCGGGGTACCAGTTCTGTACAGTTGAATATTTTATTTCAGCATTATCCATGGCGATCAGTTCCACCACGGCAGCATGAAGCTGGTTTTCATCGCGCATAGGCGCCGTACAGCCTTCAAGGTAACTTACATAACTGCCTTCCTCTGCAACGATTAGTGTACGTTCAAACTGACCGGTATTCTGAGCATTGATCCTGAAGTAGGTCGAAAGTTCCATCGGGCAGCGAACACCTTTAGGAATATAGCAGAAGGATCCGTCGGTGAATACTGCCGAATTGAGTGCGGCAAAATAATTATCGGTAACCGGAACGACGGTACTCAGGTATTTTCTGACAAGGTCGCCATGCTCCTGGATAGCTTCCGTCATTGAACAGAAGATAATTCCCAACTCCCCTAATTGTTTCTTAAAGGTGGTGCCTATGGAAACACTGTCGATAACGGCATCAACAGCCACCCCCGACAAACGTTTTTGTTCATCCAGACTGATCCCGAGTTTGTTGATGGTTTCGCGTAATTCCGGATCAATATCATCGAGACTGTCGTATTGAACCTTCTGTTTGGGAGCCGAATAATAGATGATCTGCTGATAATCAATCTTAGGAAACTGAACATTCGCCCAGTTGGGTTCTTCCATTTTCAGCCAGGTATGGTACGATTTCAGCCTCCACTCGAGCATCCATTCGGGCTCATTCTTTTTCGCACTGATGAAGCGGATAATGTCTTCATTCAAGCCCATCGGGGCTTCTTCCGTTTCAATATTCGTTACAAAACCGTATTTATATTCTGAATTTACCGTTTGCTCAATGGTCGAAAGCTCCTCATCCATTCCGTGCTCATTTGAGGGATAAACTTCTGTTTTCATGCTGCAAAGGTACAAAGTATTTATACTTAAAAGTAGAAAAGGAAGGAATTGTATACCCCGTAAGGGTTTGTTCGGGGTAATTTTACATATCCGTAACAACAGGGCTTCTCCCATAATTGGGCTCGCCCCTGCTAAAATCCGTTATATTAGCTGAATGAACCGTTTGATCAGCTGTCTTGTATTATTATATATGAACTTATACGCTTTTGGGCAGATCCCGGCTATTGACTCCATCATGCGATCGTATACAGGGGAAGTACCCGGCGCTGCGCTTATGTTAATAAAAGACGGCCGGATCCTGCATCAGAAAGGGTACGGACTGGCCGACCTGGAGGCAAGGATTCCGGTATCGGCGTCTTCAAATTTCCGGCTTGCATCGGTGAGCAAGCAATTTACCGCGGCGTCGATCTTAATTCTGGCGGAAAAGAAGCTTCTCCGCCTGAACCAGCCGCTCACCGCGTTTTTCAACGATTTTCCCGCCTATGGCGCTGGTATCACCATCCGGCACCTGCTGACCCACACTTCCGGCATTCCGGATTATGAAGATTTTGTGTCTGACACCGCATTTCATCCGCAGGTAATGGAC
>JAEYRC010000102.1 GCA_023409675.1 Bacteroidota bacterium | reverse complement strand
GTAATAAGGATCTACACCGATACAGTGGCCACCTACAAGTCCGGGTTTAAAGGGCAGGAAATTCCATTTTGTACTGGCTGCTGCAAGCACATCCTGGGTATCAATTCCAATTTTGTTAAAGATTTTCGACAACTCATTCACGAAAGCGATATTGATATCGCGCTGAGCATTTTCGATCACCTTGGCAGCTTCAGCGACTTTGATGGAAGAGGCTTTATGGGTGCCTGCAGTTATGATGCTGCGGTAAACGCTGTCGACCAGTTCGGCAATTTCATCAGTAGAACCTGAGGTGATCTTTTTGATTTTCGTAACGGTATGTTCTTTATCGCCCGGATTGATCCGTTCGGGAGAATAACCGCAGTAGAAATCAACATTGAACTTAAGACCGGAAACTTTTTCCAGGACAGGAACACATTCATCTTCCGTTACACCCGGATAAACAGTAGATTCATATACAACGATATCGCCTTTCTTCAGTACTTTACCTACTGTTTCACTGGCTTTATATAATGGTGTCAGATCGGGTCGGTTATGTTTATCTACCGGAGTGGGAACAGTAACAATAAAAAAATTACACTCGCGTAATGTTTCAAGATCATAGCTGAAAACCAGACCATTTGATTTTAAATCGCTTGTAATAACAGCTTTAAGTTCATCATCTTCCACTTCAAGCGTATGATCTTTGCCCTGCTGTAGTTCTGCGATCCTGTTTTTGTTGATGTCGAATCCAACGACAGGATATTTCCTGGCAAAGGCTACAGCCAGTGGCAGGCCAACATATCCAAGTCCGATAATTGCGATTTTCTGCTCCATTTGTTTTATTGATTAGTATTATTTATTGCGTTCAGTAATTTGATTTAAACAATATTTACGGTAGTGAATACTTTCTGATTTACTGTCATCCTACCCACCTTATAACGGCGGGGTTATACAAAGGATCCGGCATATTGCGCAACCGGCTGCAGATGCGTTTTATCGATTTCAGCGGTAAGCGCAAAACCCAGGGAAGGGAGCAGCACTTTTACTGTTTTTCTTTTCACTTCTGTAACACTGCCTTCCAGCATCATAAAGGGGCCGCTGATAATTCTGACCTTTTCATTGATGCAAATCTCCGCACGGTGAACTTTTACATGATCATGTTCATTCAGGAATCGTTTGATCATATCAATTTCTTCATCCCGAATCAATGCCGGTTTACCAAGCCAGTATACAAAATTGAGCACCCCATCGACAGCGCGAACATTCAACTGTTCACGCAAGGGGATTCGTACAAACACATAGGAGGTAAAGAGCGGTTCATGTACAACTTTCTTCCGGTCGCTCCATTGCCGATGAACCTTATTGAGCGGGCAATAGTTTTCTATCCCTCTTCTATCCATTAAATCAGCCACCTTTTTTTCCCAGCGGGGTTTGGTATACACTGCATACCAGCTCTTTTTGTGGCCCGTAATGATCATAAAGGTTTCTGATTTATTTTCTATATTATACAGCTTCGCCACCTGACCCACAACTGGGGCCAGTTTTGTTGATATTCATACTATTCAGTGCAGGATTTTTCACGTGCACGATCAGATTGCCTCGGTTTCTTTCTTTATTTTTTTCCGGATCTTCTTACCGGTTTCTTCTTCATATCCATATCCATATCCGCCACCATAACCATATCCGTAACCATAATCATTCTTTCCGATTCCCCTCGCTTTAACGTCGTTAAATACGATACCCACATTTTTCAGTTCACGAACCGTATTATTATGTTCGAGCATCTTGATGGCCGTTTTAGGGGTATATCCATGACGCACGACGTATAAGGTAGCATCGCAAAGCGGTGACAAAATATAAGCATCCGTTACCGGACTTACCGGCGCAGTATCTATAATGATAAAGTCAAATACAGGATCGAGATATGCCAGTAGTTCCTGCAGCTTGCCGTTCAGCATAAGTTCTGAAGGATTCGGCGGTATAGGCCCTGAAGGAATGATAAAAAGATTATCTGCCTGGGGAACTTTTTTAATAATCTCATCAGGCTCTTTCTCTCCAATAAAGAAGTTCGATAAGCCCACCTCGCGGTTTAAATCAAAAACGGAACTCAGGCGCGGCTTACGCAGATCGAGTTCGAGCATGACCACTTTTTTGCCGGTCAGTGCCAGACTCACGCCCAGATTGGCGGAAATAAAACTTTTTCCTTCACCGGAAATGGTTGAGGTAATAAGCAGTTTCTTCTTTTTGGAATTGATACCCATATAGCCTAAAGAAGTTCTCAATTGCCTGAACTGCTCGGCTATATAATTCCGTTTACCTTCCGATATAACTAAAGCGCTTTTTGAAGGATCGTGTGAAATTTCACCCAGGATCGGAAATGAGGTATTGTCTTCAATTTCCGAGCGGAACAGAATGTTACGGTTCATCACTTCTTTCAGCAATATCAACCCGATTCCCAGGCCGAATGCCAGCACGATGGCCGACAGGTAAATGATCTTTTTATTCGGGGATACCGGTCCACCAAGTGATTCAGCCCGGTCAATCAACCGGCTGTCGGGAACGGTAGAACCATAAGACAAGGCGGTTTCCTCTCTTTTCTGCAAAAGAAAGGTGTAGATATTATTCTTAATGGCCTGCTGACGGCTGATCTCCAGCAGTTCCCGTTCTTTGGTGGGAATGGTGCGCATCATGGAAGAATAACGGCTTCCCGTACTGGTTATATTCTGTTTGCTGGCAATCAGGTTACTCCGCTGGTTACGGATATTTTCCATGATAGAAGGCTTGAGGCGTTCAATCTGCTCACTAAGCGCTACCAGGGTTGGAAAGTTTTCTCCAACGGAACCTTTCATCCGGTTATATTCCGTTTGCGCGGTATTTAACTGTTCCAGCAGGCCGGTTAATACGCCATCCGTAACGCCCAGGGTTGAGGGTACGATACTGGAACTGGCACTTTTACCGGAAACATAACTTTCTATCTGATCCAGTACCGAAAGCTGAATCTCAATTTCACTTGCCCGCTGATTACTTTCACCTACTGTTGTCAGAAACTGCTTACCCTGTTCGCTGATATCAACGATACCCTGTTGGGTTTTATATTGCTGAATACGGCTTTCAACCGAATCCAGTTCATTTACAACAAAACTTAAGCGATCCTGAACAAAAGCGAGTGTATTGGCGGCCAGCGCATTTTTATCATTAATAGCCGCTTCATTATATTCATCAATTAGTTCATTGAGAATATCTTCCGCACGTGCCGGAACCTCGTCCTGTAAACGCAAGACCAGAACAGTCGACATTTTACCTGTTGAACTGATCATTAGCCGGGAGCGGATTGAATTCGCCACTCTTCTTACGGGGACCAATGAAAAGAACATAGGGTTGGCCTGCTCTGACTTGCCATAACGGGGGTTGGGCTTGAAACGAAGAACGCCATAATCTGTTTCTACCCATGTATCGAGGGGATATTCCTTATTATTAATTTTAACTGTATTGCTATCAGCATTATGGGTGAAGTAAATTTTGGCCGCAGGTACCAGAGAATCGGGATTCTGAACTTCAACATGAACAGGAGAATAAACATAAGCCGATTTGGAGATCACGGTTCCTTCCTCAGTTATAGGCGCGTAAAGTCCCAGGTTTTTTACCACCTCACGGCTCAGGCTTCTCGACCTCAGGATCTCAATCTCGTTTTCTACGATCTTACTGGAACCGAAAGGGTTCAATTCTTCCATCAGTTCCGAACTCATGCCCTTCTTTTCATCCTTCATCAGGATGGATGCCGTGCTTTCAAATACTGGTACAGTATAGCGGAGGTAAATCCAGGCTCCGGCAATGCTGAGAATAAGCAGAAATAAAAATAGAGGCCAGTACGGCAGATACCGGAAAATGATCCGGCCGAATCCGCCACTTTCAGATTTTTTAAGTCCAATCCGCCTGTTCTCCTGTAAAGTGCTCATAAAAAAAAGTTTAAAAGAATACCCGCGTTATCACAATAGTTATAATGGATAATGCACTTAAGATTAACGGAAGGTTTTGCCGGGTTGCATTGGCGGTATATAATTTTGCCTTATTGGGTTCCGCATAAATTATATCATTGGACTTCAGGTAATAATACGGAGATGCAAAAATTTCATTGGTATTGAGATTCAACCGTTTAATTATTTTTTCTCCGGCTTCTTCACGGATCAGCAAAACCTTATCGCGCTGCGCAAAAATGGTAAGATCACCAGCCAGCCCTATTGCTTCCAGGATCGAAATTTTTTCATTGGCCACGGTAATTACTGTAGGCCGGGCTACCTCACCCAGAACCGTAACCCGGAAATTCAGAAACCTGATGTTAACAATAGGATCGATAAGCAATTTTCTATCCAACAACTCTTTGGTAATATTATCTTTCAATTGCTTTTTCGTAATTCCTGCTGCCTGAATATTGCCCAGCATAGGGAATTGAATATTCCCATCCTGACTTACCAGGTACCCGGTTGAAGCAGAAATACCACCCGCGGCATTCGCACCGGCTGCAGCGATATTGGGCGTGTTGAACATTTCGGAAGCCTGCTGGTTCAAACTGCTGACGGTAATGCTCAAAATATCATTCTTCTGTATAACAGGTTCCAGATCAATGTTTTGAATGTTGGTTAGCGTCGTATCACCGATATTGTCGAAATATACCGACTTCCGTGCCCCGGAACAGGATACCGCCATAACTGCGCAAAATATGAGTGCAAGAGGAATGAGTCCCTTCTTCAATCGAAAAGATTTGTTCATTTTAAAAATATATAAGTGATTGAACTGCTGAAAAATACACTGGCAGGATGAGCCATTGATTACTGCAACGTATACGGATTGCAGTATAAGGCTGGGTGGGACCCGGCAACAGAGGTAGTTCCATAAATGCTTGTTTAGTAACGGATTGTTGCTAATAAAAACTATAAACGGTTAATTCATAATTATTATTACCCCGCAAAGAAACAAAAACTTTCTGAGAAGTGGAAGTATCCTAAGTAAAATGTACTATGCACGGATAGGAATTTACCCGCTAAACCGGAAACTTTTACGGCCTGCACGATCGCATGCTCCCGGGTGAATTTCCCCTGATTCATCTTTTTAGCCCGTTTAATTATGCAGGAAAAGTCATTATCTTTCCTCCATTAATTTATTTTCAATGAAGGGGTCAGTACTTTTTCTGCTGCTTTTCTGTTCTTTTACGGGTTTTAGTCAGTCGAAAACCGATTCTATCGAGCTGATTCGGCAGTTCGCCCGCTTTCTTGACCTGGATTTTACCCAATCGGAAACAGATTCCATGCTGTCATCTCTGAAATTTCGGAAAACAGCGCTTCAACGCCTCCACCAACTGCCCCTGCCCAATTCTCTCCCCTATCCTTTTGCATTCCGGCCGGCAACAACCTCAAAACCATCAGAGCCGCAGACCAGCCCGTCCTGGAATATACCGGCCAACATCGCCATGCCTGCCCGGATAGACGACCTGGCATTCTATTCTGTAACCGATCTGGCCTCGCTTATCCGCTCAAAAAAGATCAGTTCTGAAACCCTTACCCGGTTTTTTCTCGACCGGCTGAAGAAATACAACGACACCCTGCATTGCGTGATCAGTTTTACTGAAGATATCGCCCTGGAGGAAGCCCGTCAGGCGGATAAGGAAATTGCAGCCGGAAAATACAGGGGGCCGCTTCATGGAATTCCTTACGGACTAAAAGACCTGTTTGCCGTAAAAGGAACGGCGACCACCTGGGGCACCGCGGCATACAAGGATCAGCAACTGGAGGAAACCGCCTATGTTTACCATAAATTAAAAGCTGCCGGCGCGGTATTATGCGCGAAACTTTCACTCGGCGCTTTGGCGTTCAATGATTTGTGGTTTGGCGGCAGAACCAATAACCCCTGGAATCTGCTGCAGGGTTCCAGCGGAAGTTCGGCCGGGTCGGCAGCGGCAACAGCAGCAGGATTGCTTCCCTTTGCCATTGGTACGGAAACCTGGGGATCAATTATATCCCCTTCAGCGCGCTGTGGTACAACCGGACTGCGGCCTACATTCGGTTCTGTGAGCAGAAGCGGAGCTATGGTGCTGAGCTGGAGTCTCGACAAGATCGGACCCATCACCCGAAGCGCGGAAGACGCCGCTATAGTTTTTGATGCCATCCGTGGAACTGATTCACTGGATCATGCTGCAGTAAACCAACCCTTTAATTATAAGGGGCCGGCAGCGGCAAAAACCCTCCGGGTGGCTTATGCCGAAAATTATGTACGAAGCCTGCCTGCTTCCTCCCCGGTTCATGAATTTTTAAAAACGTTGAAAGAGGCCGGGATTGATGCCCGGCCGGTACAGTTTCCCGACTCAGCGGTTTACCCTGCCAACCTGATGAGCATCATCATTAATGCTGAAAGTGCTGCCGCTTTTGATGAACTAACCCGAAGTAACCGCGATGAACTGATCGAACGGCAGGACCGTGACTTCTGGCCAAATTCGTTCAGGAGCGCGCGACTGATTCCTGCCGTAGATTATATCAACGCTAACCGTCACCGGTATACGATGATGGAGAAATTCAATGCCTTTATGCAAAACTATGATGTAGTTATCGTTCCCACCTTCTCCAGCAATCAGACAGCGATCACTAACCTGAGCGGTCATCCGGCTCTTTGTTTACCCATCGGGTTTACACAACAGGGCTCACCCACCAGCATCACCCTGCTTGGTAATTTATACGATGAAGAATCTATACTTTCGCTTGCGTCAGCGTATCAGCAATTAACCAGTCATCATAAAAAACATCCACCCTTCTTTTTACCCTAATCATCTTACTATGCGTTTATGCGTTTTATTCGCCAGTTTGCTGGCCATTTCTTTTTCTTCCTGTACATCCTCCGAAAATGCCGATATGATCGTGTACAATGCAACGATCTATACGGTGGATGATTCTTTTTCCATGGCAGAGGCCATGGCTATAAAAGATGGAAAGATCCTTGAAACAGGAAGTACCACGGAGATCAATAGCCGCTATACGGCAAAAGAAATGATTGATGCGAATGGCAAATTTATATATCCCGGATTTATTGATGCCCATGCGCATTTTTTCGGTTATGCGGCTGATTTATCCCAGGCCAGTTTTACCGGCGCCAATAGCTGGAGTGAATGCCTGCAACGCCTGAAGGAATTTCAGACATCAAAAAATATTGCAAAAGGCGAATGGCTGCTGGGCAATGGATGGGATCAGAATGACTGGGATAATAAGGAATTTCCCGATAGGGATAGCCTGGATAAATACTTTCCCGACAATCCTGTTCTTTTGACAAGAGTCGATGGCCATGCCGCTATTGCAAATGGCGCAGCATTGCAACAGGCTGGTATCACCCCGGGCACTACGCTAACGGGCGGAGCTGTAGAAGTAGTTAATGGCCGAATGACCGGCATACTGATCGATAACGCTATAGGCCTGGTGAGCCGGCAAATTCCTTCAAGAACAGAAGAACAGATAACCAGCGCACTGATGGAAGCTCAGCAGAACTGTTTTGCAAAAGGACTCACCACTATCGATGACTGTGGTATCAGTTTTTCAGATGTTGAACTGCTGGACAAACTGCATAAAAATAATCAATTGAAGATGCGGATCTATGCATTGCTTTCAGATGACGCTGCGAATTATGATTACATAGCCAAAAAAGGAAAAATCAAAACAGACCGGTTAAATATTCGGGGATTTAAGGTGTACAGTGATGGCGCTTTGGGATCAAGGGGCGCCTGTTTGCTGCATCCGTATTCCGATAAACCCGGGCATCATGGTTTTTTGCTTAGTGACGCGTCGCACTTCGATTCTGTAGCCAATATCCTGTACCAGCAGGATCTGCAAATGTGTACGCATGCGATCGGCGATTCGGGCAACCGTACCGTACTTAATATTTACGGAAAATACCTTGGCGGTAAAAATGATAAGCGCTGGAGGATTGAACATGCACAGATCGTTGATGCCGCTGATATGGCAAAATTCGGACAATACAGCGTCGTACCATCTGTTCAGCCAACCCATGCAACTTCCGATATGTACTGGGCACCGGACCGCCTTGGGAATGTTCGTGTACATCAGGCCTATGCATTCAAACAACTGCTTGACCAGAACGGATGGATTTCGCTGGGCACCGATTTTCCTGTGGAAGATATTGATCCGCTGAAAACATTCTATGCAGCCGTAATCCGCAAAGACAGTAAAGGATGGCCGGAGAATGGCTTTCAGATGAATGATGCGCTGAGCCGGGAGGAAGCCCTGCGGGGAATGACGATCTGGGCTGCAAGAAGCAATTTTGAAGAACCGGAAAAGGGCAGCCTGGAAAAAGGAAAACTGGCCGATTTCGTTCTCCTCGACCAGGATCTGATGAAAGCCGATGAAGGTGAAATTCTGAATCTTCGGGTCATGATGACCGTTATAAACGGCGAAAAAGTCTATCAGCCTTAGCATCTTTAAAATCAGCGACTATATTTATCATACATTCAACCAAACATCCACCTAAATCATGAAACAAATTCTGATATTAACTGCTGTTATGATACTAACCGGTGCCTTTATGAACCAGGACAAAAAGAAGGGCGTTTTTTTCGGCGACTCCATTACCCAGGCCGGTGTTGAACCAGGTGGTTATATTACCGAATTGCAAAAACTGCTTGAAGGTTCCGGAATGCAACATCAGTTTGAACTGGCCGGCGCCGGCATTGGTGGAAATAAGGTTTATGATCTGTACCTCCGGCTTGAAGATGATGTATTGAGCAAAGACCCTGATATCGTTGTTATCTGGGTGGGGGTTAATGATGTATGGCACAAACGCAGTCATGGTACAGGCACCGATGCCGATAAGTTTGTACGGTTTTATAACGCGCTCATCAAAAAACTCAAGGCCCGTAATATCAGGGTGATTATATGCACACCGGCTGTTATCGGTGAGCGAACAGATCACAGCAATGAACTGGATGGCGACCTGAATCATTATGCGCAACTCATTCGCAATATTGCAAAAGATAATGCTGTGGAATTGCTCGATCTGCGTAAGCAATTCCTGGATTACAACCTTAAGCACAATACGGAAAACCGGGAGTCGGGTATTCTTACCACCGACCGGGTTCATCTGAACGCCCAGGGCAACAAGCTGGTGGCGGAGGCCATGAAATCGGCCCTGTTGCCCGGTAAATGAGCTTTAACAGGATCAACTGCACTCACCCAGACAAATGCTGTAATTTTGAGGGCATGAACACAGAACATCGGACTCCATACCGGATCGCTATCCTTGATCTTTACGACGGGCATGCTAATGAAGGAATGCGCTGTATCCGGGAACTGGTGCAGCAATACAGCACTATCCACCAGGTAGAACCACGTGTGGAAGAATTCGATGTACGGGGAAAACTTGAGGTTCCGGATCTGGGCTTTGACCTGTACATTTCATCGGGAGGTCCGGGTTCTCCGCTGGAAAGCGAAGGATCGGAATGGGAAAACCGTTATTTTAACTGGCTGCGCAGCATCGAAGAATACAATGCAAATCCGGGAACAGTTTCCAAAAAATATGTGTTGTTTATCTGTCATTCCTATCAGCTGGCCTGCCGGTACTTTCAAGCAGGAAAGGTTTCCAGGCGGCGCAGTACCGCTTTCGGTATATTCCCGGTGCACCTGCTTAAAAGTGGGCATGGCGAACCGGTATTCGAAGGGTTGTCTGATCCGTTTTATGCCGTCGACAGCCGCGATTACCAGGTTACACAGCCCAACAAAAAACGCCTGAAAGCAATGGGCGGAGAAGTGCTGGCTATCGAAAAAGATCGTCCGCATGTACCCCTTGAACGCGCAGTGATGGCGATCCGTTTCAATAAATATATGCTGGGAACACAGTTTCATCCCGAGGCGGATCCGACAGGAATGGCAATGTATTTTCAGCGGGAAGATAAAAAGCAGACGGTTATAGAAAACTATGGTATTGAAAAGTGGTCATCTATGATCGCCCAACTCAATGACCCGGATAAAATCCTGAACACCTACGCGCATATCATTCCTAACTTTCTTGATCAGGCTTTTGATAACGAAGCCTCCGGAAAAGCATTGCTGAATGCCGTTGAGTGAACATCTTTAACAGCCTGATTGAAATTTCTTTTTATTATCGATCCAGATTTCAGCACTAAATTCAATTCAGAATCCCGCCTGTTCGTATCTTCCGGATAAAACAGGACTATGATCAGTTCAGTTCGACAAGCGTACAATAACAGTTTTACCAAAGAGAAATACCAGGAGTTTCTGGACGATCTTGACGCGGCTCATCCCGGTGCCATTGAATTCAGGGTTGCGGAAACCCCGTTATTTATCAGCAGGGCATTCAGCCAGAAAATGCTGTCGGCCTGTGAATCCATCATCGATCTCATCATCGACCCTGAGTTTGTTCGACAAACCGAAAGGAGTATTCCGCCTGCCGAGCGTGTGCCTGGTTCATTGGGCCGGTGCCAGATGATCGCTTTTGACTTTGGAATTTGTCAGAATTCCGAAGGAGAACTTGAACCGCAGCTTATTGAAATGCAGGGCTTCCCTACCCTGTATGGATTTCAGCCTTTGCTTGCCGAATATTATAAAAAGCATTTCAGCATACCCGCTAATTTCAGCCCTTATCCGGGAAACCTCGATGCAGAGCAGTATGCAGCATTGTTACGCAACATAATTTTAGGCAATCATCAGCCTGAAGAGGTCATACTTCTTGAAATACATCCGCACCAACAAAAAACCCGGATCGATTTTTACTGCACATCGGCTATGCTTGGCATACCCGTCGTGTGCATAACGGAACTGGTGCGGCAGGGAAACAAATTATTCTATTCCCGGAACGGGGAACTGAAACCCGTTAAGCGGATATACAACCGCGTTATATTCGACGAACTGAATGCACATCCTGAAATAAAAAAGCAATCAGTAGATATTACAGCTGAACTGGATGTGGAATGGATACCGCATCCCGACTGGTTTTACCGGATCAGTAAGTATACCCTGCCCTTCCTTCATCATCCTTATGTTCCGAGAACTTTTTTCCTGAATGAATTGAAACAGGTACCCGATGATTTGGAAAACTATGTGCTCAAGCCATTATTTTCCTTCGCAGGTCAGGGGGTGATCATTGATGTAACTGCTGAAGACATTACCGGTATTCCCGATCCCGAAAACTGGATATTGCAGCAAAAAGTGCAGTATGCCGCGGTGGTCGAAACGCCGGATACACCGGCCAAAGCGGAAATCCGGATCATGTATTTATGGGATGAAACAAAAAAAAGACCCCAGCCCGCCATCAATCTCGCTCGTTTAAGCAAAGGAAAAATGATAGGGGTGAGGTACAATAAAGATATGGACTGGGTTGGCGGAAGTATCTGCTTCTTTGCTCCCTGATCAGCGGCCGCCGCTGGTCATCCAGTCGGGCCTGACATCAGCATCGTTCTTCCGGCTGATCATATTGATATTGATAACCCATTCGGGCATTTTATACAGCATTTCCAATTCAACTTTGAATTCGCGGTACCGCGGATCACTGATACCGAAGCGTAAGGTTGTTACCGTAAAATCTTCCTCTTCCAGAGGAGCGGTAAGATTTCCTTCCAGATAAAGGAGACTTCCGTCTACCACTTTAACAGCGCTTCCCTTCAGTTGTTTGAACAGGCTTTTATATTCTTTGGCTGCGGTTTGAAAATCTTCATCCCGGAACATAACAGCCTGCCACGACAGGGTTGTATCCCGAACAGAATGGTACCGGCCAATGATACAGGATTCCGCTCCCGGTAAACTTATTGTAGAAACATACTGTTCAACTTCACCCTGGGCGAGGAGAAGGTCGCCTGAAATATTCCTGAATCCATAAGGAAAATCAAGCAATACCGATTCAAGGCTTTTGGAAAAAGCGGGGTTTACTTTTTCCGCTACGGGTGTATTCACCCTGCTTAGTAATTTAAATTGCGCACAAAGGGGCAGCATTGCCATAACGGCAAGGGCCAGACTAAAGGCTTTCTTCATTGGGTTAGATTTTTACAAGTATACTCTATTTCACAAATGCCTGGTAGCGATATTGAAAAATACGGGTATACTTTACTGATCCCTAAACGGAAAACCTGAAAAAAAATTGAGTTGATTAGAAATTATTCAGGATTGAACATCCACCTCACTCCAATAAATCCGCGTATACCCTGGTTGGGCGCATAAGCATAACCGGGATCAAAGCTCAGTCCGTATGGATTTTCAGCTGTGATCATTGGCTTACCTTCCGGCGAAAACTCTACCTTTTTGTCGAAAGGGTCGTGCGCACGGGCCAGAAGAAAAGGTACATTCCGGGCAGGGGTGAAATTGAGCAGGTTTTTTATTCCACCATAAACAGACCATCCTGACGACATTTTTTTGGTAAGCTGGATATTCTGAATACTCCATACTGGCGACTTTCCCGGGCGGGGATCCTCTTCCGATAACAGCGGCAGTAGCATTGGTCCATAGATATTGCCGGTATAATCCGCACTCCATCCCGAAGTAGGATGGGTATAGGACAGGGCCCAGGTGGATGTCCAGCGTTCGGTCAGTAACTGGCGTTGTTTTATTCCATCCGGGCTGGTTTTACCGGGATGGTTAAACACATCCATTAATGTACCGCCAAGGGTTAAGCGCAGGTAAGATCCAACCGCAAGTTCGGAATTCAGGGTAATACCCCGGGATATCGCATAACCATCAAGGTTATCATATATGATCTGATTCGTATTGGTGGTGTAATCCGGAATTATTTTATTCGAGAAGCGGGTATACCATACAGAGAAATCGAGGTTGAGCCATCCCCCCGTAAAAGTGATATTCCGGACATAATTCAGGTTCACATTTATGCTTTTCTCCGGGCGAAGGGCTTCTGCAAAAACGATGGATCGGGCACCGGTGAGCGCTGCATGATCTTCCGTAAAAATGTTCACTACCCTGAACCCGGTACCTGCATTAAGCCGCAGGATATCCTGTTCAGAAATGGCTGCCTTCCACGCAAATCGTGGAGTTATAATAATGCCATGACGACTGTCGTGATCGAAACGGATGCCCCCAAGCAGGGTGTGCGCCCTGGCGGGCTGAACTTCTGCCTGTAAAAATATTCCCGGCAATAATACTTTTTCCGGGATACTGGTGTGATGTATCGTATCGGCAGTAGCGGCGGTATTATCATCATACCAGGTATAGCGGCTGGTGATACCGGCCAACAGGAGGTGATGTTCACCAATGGCCTTATCCCAGGTTAACTGCGCGAAAGCCGTTTGCTGACGGGCATTGAACAGCATCGTACCATATGCTGAACGCTGATCATGCGAATTCAATGACCAGGAGAAAAGCATCTTTTCCCTGACCGGCAACTGATAGGTGCCGATCATTTCAATTCGTGAAGTTGTAGCCTGTTCACCATACACACTGTCTGTGCCGCGAAACAACGGTTTCCAGTTCATTTCACCTCCCCAGCGGTCTTCGTATATATACCGCAGCGCAAGCGATGACAGCCTGTTTTCTTTGCGCCGGAATAAAAATTTATTAAATACAGAAATGCGCTTCTGCAAGGTTACATCCGTAAAATTATCCTGATTTGAATCTTTCGGACGGCTGTAATTGAACAGACTTACGGAAGATAGTGCGGTAACCCGGGAGCCGATCGCGTATCGTACCCCAAGATCAGCGGAATATTCCTCCCAGCTTGTAGCCGAAACATCGAGGGATAGCCGGGGGGCTTTACCCGGACTTTTCGTTATAACGTTGATCAATCCCCCAATAGCTTCAGAGCCATATAAGGAAGAAGCCGGACCTTTCACCACCTCGATCCGTTCTACCATTGAATTCGGTATTCCTGAGAGGCCATAAACAGAAGCCAGGCTGCTGACGATGGGCATTCCATCGATGAGTATGGTAGTATACGCGCCTTCCAGTCCATTGATGTGAATATCACCAGTGTTACAGATATTACAGTTCAACTGCGGACGAATGCCATTAACCAGTTGCAGGGCATCAAAAAGGGCCGGTGTGGGATTTTTAATAAAGAATTTCGGAGTGTAGATCTCTACCGGTACCGGACTTTTCGAACGGCTAACCGCCCGCATGGTACCGGTAACCACAACCTCATCCAGGCGATTATCCAATCGCTTCAACCTGACTTTCCATACCGAATCGCTTAGGGGGAAATTGACCACCTGCTGTTGATAGCCGGTGGCAGTAACTTTAACGAAGCTCGCTACAGACAATTGCAGGTAAATCCATCCCAGTTCATTAACGATATGCTGACGTTCAGCATATACCAGCGATGCACCGGCAACCGGAGTACCATCGGTAGCATCCTGAATTTCTATTTTCACCATCTGGGCACTACCAGGCAGCCATAGCACAACCATTGAGAACAATAACAGGATTTGCTTCATTTTATACAAGCTTAATAATATTTTTAGACATGTCTAAATTTAAGCAAATATAGAAGAAATCCGGAATTCTTTCATATAGATTTAAATAACCAGGACATTTTTTATTCGCGATCAACGAAAAGGAATAGTTGTCCAGAGCGACTCAGACGGTCATCTGGGGTATTCCGGGGAGAGCTGAATCTTCTGAAAACATGATCATGCAGGTTCTGGCGGCTAAGCGGCATTGTTCGGAGCAGTCGTACAAAAAGCTTTTATCCGGAATTATCAAAGCCTGATATTCATCGGCGCAATTTTTACAAATATCAGCACACAGTTTACACAGATCAGGGGCGAAAGCGCTTTCAAGGGCTAACATTTCAGCAGTTGCCCTGCACATGGCGGAGCATTCCATCGCTGCACGCATAAATCGGGTCAGGTCTCCTACTCCATCCCGTTGCAGGCAGATCGCTACAGCATCAGTGCATAGTGCGGCACAGCGATTACAAGTGCTGATACACTCCTTAAGGATCTTTTTATCCATAACGGCTGTTTATAAGTATACAGCAAAAAACATACTACAAAACACCTTAATTCACAAAACCCCAGAATATGCCCAAACGGATTTGCATACCCGGATAAGGATAACCCGGAGTAAGAATATTGTTATTGTAAAATCCTCCCCGGGATACATCAAAGGTATTCAGGTTCTCAGCCCTGAAATAAGCGGTAAAACTTTTTATCCGCAGATGTATATAAGCGGTCACCTCGGGAACTTTCATCTTCACGGTTATGGAATCCTGATAAAAGAACTGACCATTTAATGGTGAATAATTATTTGCCTTATAGGGCGTAAAATAACGTAATTCAAGCCCCATACTTATCAGCAGATTTTTGAATCCCAGATTTCCATCATAGCCCACCTGGTTTCGGGTAAGGATGAGGGGTAGATTAATGGGAGCATCGCCCGCTTTTTGCTGCAACACCACGCGGGTTTTCCAGTTAAACCCTTTCTTACCAATAGCAAATCGTTTATCCGCTGTTATCCGAAGAACATTGAACAACGCTGTTGCCTGAGCAGGTACATGCCAGTCGCGGTGGTAGGTATAATTGTTCAGCATAAAATAGCTTCCCGACAACCGGAAGTTCCTGACCGGCTGATCCAGCGAGCCAAAGAGATGAATGGTATTTTCCTTATTGAAATCAGTGGTATTGTCGTAAGTATAAAAACTACTCTGTTCATCGAAAATAAACGAAGGTGTTCGGTTCACATTCTGAAATCCGATCTGCAGGTATCCGATCTGCCGGCTGACAAAGCGTTTCAGGCTGATCAGGGCATCGTAGTCACCCGCATTAAGGCCGCTGATATAAAAATTTCCGTTGGCTTCAATATCCCACTTCTGGTTCCTGGTTTTATTTCGGTATTCGCCATGCACATAGAAATTATAAAAATTGCGCTTCAGTGCACCCGTATCGAAAATACCGGTAAGCTGTTGAAAGGCAGCCCCAGCCTTCACATACTGCAGGGGATTTTTCGCATCCGGAAACTGGTAAATGGAAAAATCATTGAGCAATTCTTTCCAGTGGTCCTGTACAAAAATTCGTCCTGTAGTATCCGTTATTCCATAGCGGTTTGCATAATAAAGCGAGTCCGCATTTTCATCATTGAAGCGGTATTTATAGGTTTTATAGGCGATGCTGTGTTCGAGTCGTAGCCGGGGATAAAATAACGGAATAACCAGCGAGTCGGTTACCAGCGAATCTTTCTGACCCAGGTCATACTGCTGCCGGAGTAAGAATGTAGCATTGGTATATTTTGATCCGGTAGAAACATTGCTGCTGAAAAAATTTCGTGTACCGGTAGCCGACATACCGATATTTGTGGGAATATTCATTCGCTCATCAAAGGCCACATTATCCAGGTAATTGCTGTCCTGAAGTATGCCCCCGTTTTCGCCCGACTGCAGTTTATTGCCAAGGATGATAACAAAGTTCTGATAGCGTTTATTCTTCGATTGGTACCACGAACTGATGCGGTAATTGTTGTGATTGATGTTCTGGTTCTGAAAAAATCCGGAAGAATTCATCAGCCGGTATTCAGCGGCCATGTTCCAGTTGGGCATCAGGTTTTGGGTATGCATCATGGAAATAAGCTGTTCGGCCTGACTACCCAGCATATATCCAAGCTCGGAATAAGGCCTGGTGGTATTGTAAAAACGGGTTTCCCCTACCGTGAAATTGTAATTATCAAACGCATGGGTGCCGTTATCCCAACCCGATCGTAACAATGGACTGAACTGCAGGTTTCGTGTGGCAGTTCCCAGGTTACCCAGATGCACCTGATCCCATGCAAGTGGAATCTTCTTACTGAAATCCATAACAGAAGAATCGAATTTCATCAGCCGGGTGGTATCCAGAAACCTGAAATTGATGGTGATCGAATCTTCCAGTCCGGTTCGTGTTGCCAGGGTATCACCCTCTCCGGTGGTTGTACGGCCAAAACGGTTTCCCGCCCCCGGCATTCTGCGCATAGGATTCTGTGCCAGCAATTCATCTGCCAGCAGCAAACCTATAAGACAAATCAACAGTACTTTCAATGATCGTTTCAACGCCAACTGATATTATTTTCTAAAACTGCTGAACATGGTTCTGCGAATTCACTGATCACAATTCTGCCAGCAGCCGGGTGAATATTGTGGTCAGTTTTGGTTCCGCCAACGCGGCGGCTTCAAGCACTTCCTGGTGGGTAATAATGTTATTTTCCTCACGAATTCCAATGTCAGTAACGATGCTCACCGCCACTACGGGCAGCCCCATATGCACGGCAGTGATGACTTCCTGCACGGTACTCATGCCTACCACATCACCCCCAAGGGTATGAATCATTTTATATTCGGCCCGGGTTTCGAAGGTAGGTCCGGTAACTCCAAAATAAACCCCTTCATGAAGGGTAATCTGCTGGTCGGCGGCAATGGCTTTTACCTGGTTGATCAGCGCTTTCTTATAGGGTTCACTCATATCGGGAAAGCGCGGACCAAGTTCCTGAATATTGGGACCCAGTAATGGATTGGGCACCGCGAAGCTGATGTGATCATGAATAACTACCAGGTCGCCCACCGCATATGCCGGATTGACACTTCCTGCCGCATTGGAAATCAGCAGCACTTCTATACCCAAAAATTTCATTACCCGGATCGGAAATACCACATCCGCGGCGCTATATCCCTCATAAAAATGGAATCGCCCTGACATAGCAACGATCCGCTTTCCGGCTATGGTACCCAGAATCAGTTTGCCGGAATGACCCTCTACCGTTGATACGGGAAAATGAGGAATCTCCGCATAGGGAATTTCTGTTTCCACTTTGATCTGTGTCGCGAAATTACCCAGTCCGCTCCCCAGAATTATTCCGGCCTGCGGGCTGCTGCTGTTATGTTGTCGGATATATTCCACCGCTTCGGTGATACGCTTCATTAAGTCCTGCATGCTTCCCCTTAAATAATGATTAGTGGGCAAAGATACAGTTCACCCTTCAGCTTTTAATCAGGCTTTCGGTTGGATGTTGTATTATATTGAACCGGCAGAGCAATTAACATTAAAGCAATCAGATTTTACCGGTAAGTTCAAATCAGCTATTTTCGCAACACTTTTTTCCGTAGAATAACGGGTTGAAAATTAAATAATGCAGTTATGAATCTTCACGAATACCAGGCTAAAGAATTATTAAAACGTTACCAGGTTCCTGTACAGGAAGGCATTCCTGTAGATACTGCAGGTTCTGCTGAAGAAGCGTATAAGAACCTGAAAGTTAATTATGGAAATAATTTTGCTGTGGTTAAAGCCCAGATTCATGCCGGCGGCCGGGGTAAAGGGAAGATCCGCGGCACCGAACAGCGCGGTGTAGCTGTCGGAAAATCGGCTGAAGATATCCGCCAGATCGCTTCCAATATCCTTGGAGGAACACTGGTTACCATTCAAACCGGCGAAACCGGCAAGGTGGTGAATAAAGTACTCGTGGCTCAGGATGTATATTATGATGGCCCCAACCCTGTTAAGGAATTCTATCTTTCCATTTTGCTCGACCGTACCAAAGGGCAGAATGTAATCATGTACAGTACCGAAGGCGGAATGGATATTGAAGAAGTTGCCCATAAAACTCCCGAAAAGATTTTCAAAGAATGGGTTCATCCTTCCGGTGGACTGCAGGCCTTCCAGGCCAGGAAAATAGCGTTCAACCTCGGGCTTTCCGGGCTGGCTTTTAAAAACTGTGTAAAGTTCGTCACGAACCTGTACAATGCCTATGTAGGTTTAGATTGCGCCATGCTGGAGATCAACCCGCTTTTCAAAACTTCTGATGAAAAGATCATTGCGGTAGATTGCAAGATGAGCCTGGATGATAACGCGTTAATGCGTCATCCCGAACTTGAAGCGCTACGGGATATCAGTGAAGAAGATCCTACCGAAGTGGAAGCCGGAAAATACAATCTTAATTTCGTTAAGCTTGATGGTAATGTAGGCTGTATGGTGAACGGCGCCGGGCTTGCTATGGCCACTATGGATATGATCAAGCTCAGTGGTGGTGAACCGGCAAACTTTCTTGATGTGGGTGGAACAGCAAATGCGCAGACCGTTGAAGCGGGTTTCAGAATTATCCTGAAAGACCCTAAAGTAAAAGCTATCCTTATCAATATATTCGGTGGAATTGTACGTTGCGACCGTGTTGCCCAGGGCGTTATTGATGCCTATAACTCGATCGGAACCATCGATGTGCCCATCATTGTTCGCTTGCAGGGAACCAATGCGGAAGAAGCGCAGAAACTTATCCGTGAAAGCGGACTGAAGGTGAAGTCGGCCATTCTGCTCAGTGAAGCTGCAGCCCTGGTGGGTGAAGCGGTGAAGGAAAACAATAACTGATTCAGCTACACTATCTTTTCTAAACCGGCACCATAGATGTGCCGGTTTTTTTTGGCACTATATGCCAAGGATACTTAACTGACTATGGCTATAACACCATATAAGACGACATAAGACAGAAAAGTGATGAGCAGAAAAATTTTGTCGGCATTTTTCATAGGCAGCGATTTTTCTGATAACGGGCGAGCGGTGCAAATTATTGTGGCGTAACCAGCTTAACCTCATATACCGGGCTGAAGAGGTATAACTTTCCGGTATGCACTTCGGTGCACTGGTATCGTTTCCGAAGTTTCTTTCCTCTCTGGAAAACCTGGCCAGAGCCAGCTTCGAAGTATGTTCCATGTTCCAGTTGTTCAACCAGCAGCATACCCGGTTTACGCAGGTCGTACCGGTTCAAAATGCGCATCAGTTTGTCATCGGAGCAACTGCTGGCCGGAAGATCGTGCAGGCTTTGCCGTAAGGCAGATAAAATATCTTCCGGAAATATCGAGGGCATAAGAAAATCTTTCAGCAGCCGGGCATAAACGGATTTCCATTCACGGCCATGCGCGTTGATCCGATGACCGAATTGTTCGAAGGCAACCAGATGGGCCAGTTCGTGAATTAAAGTGATGAGGAAGGAATATTTATTCAGGTTACTGTTAACGCTGATCCGGTGTGGAGTTGAAGCACCGGCGAAGCGGTAATCACCCAAAATGCTTTTGCGTTCACGGGTTATCGTTAGCTGCACCCTGTATTGGTTGAGATAGTTGATAACCATTGCAGCAGCTTCAGCAGGAATATACCTGCGCAGATAATCAATCGGAGCTTCCTGACGCGGCATTCTTCTGTTTATTACTCAATTTAAGGAGAATATAAACTTCCATAAATGAATACAGGAAATACAGGAACATGCAGGTAAATACCGCTCCCTTATTAACACCCTTACCTTCCACCACAATATAAACGAGGGCAGTGATCATCACGATAAACATCCTGATCATCATGCCCCCGTAAATATAGCGCAGTAAAACCGCGGCGCGGTTGTTACGCAGCGACTTCAAAAAGAAATAAAAAGAAATGGCGGAAGCGGCAAACAGGATAATATTTCCGGCCATAACAATAGTCGGATCTATATTACAGGCTTGCAGCCATTCATTACCGAGCACCGCGATAGCCGAGGTGACCAGGAATGCCAGTATAACCGGAGCAAACGCTCTGGCAAATGTAGGTTGGGTCATAAGTGCTGTATTACCCTTCTGAAATTCAGAAAGCCGGGCAAAGGTAATATTCTGCCGGAAAGCAAACCAACCTATTGATATTAACCTGCTGCAAGTATCTGACCCGACAAGGGTTTCTCAATGCGGCGCTCTTTTTTCTCAGCACTGGGACGCGCACTTTCTTCCGCTAAGGGATTCATATGACACTGGCCATTGAAATTCGCTGAAGGTTCTATCTGAAGTTTACCGGAATGTAGATTACCGGTTACATTGCTTCCCCCTTTCAATTGCAGCAGTTCTTTCACATTTACCGTGCCTTTGATGGTTCCCATGACATCGGCCTGCTGACCCGAAACATCTCCTTCCACTACTCCATTGGAACCAATCACCACCTTTGCGGTACAATTGATATTGCCGATCAGGGTTCCATCAATACGGATATCACCGGTACTGGTTATATCTCCTTTAAGTGTGGTTCCGGAAGCGATAATGCTGGCGCTTCCGTTTGAAACTGGCGCCTGTGTGGTTTCTGATTTGGATCTCTGATTGAACATAGTATTGGTTTTTATAGTACTTAATCTTCAATAGGTTCGGTTTTTGGAACATCCAGCACAGTGGTATCAAATTGAATATCCACATTCCCCTGCAAAACATTCCGGATATTATTCAGGTAACGGTCTTTATCGGCAACCGCATTTTCCAGAGAATCTGTCTTTATTTTCAGGTCCCGCAGTTCTTTGGTAACGTTTACATCACCATAACCCGGAATATACAATTTCAGCGGCGTAAAAACGATCAGGGCCACGGTTAAGCCGGTTACCAGTACGAATATGGTACTCAGCGTAACATATACACTCATCCGTGACAGTTTGAACGTGACCACTTCTTCATAAGTGTCATCATTCATGACAACCAGCCGGTAGCGGTTTCGTAAACGTTTCAGCGTAGAATTGGCATCGAATTTGGCCATATTGTCGTTTGATGGTGCGAAAACTGCAATATACAGACCGCCATATAAGAAACCAACTTACTATTTTTGAAACATTTATACTATTATTCTTGAATATCAGTTATTAAGAATTTAGCTTGCGAACAGATGGATAACGTTTCAGGACGCCTTTTAAGTATACTTTTTTTTCTCCTTCTGGGAGCAGGAAGTGTATTTGCCCAGCCCACTGAACCTTTCGACCTGAAAAAGCCGGCTAAATTTGAAAATAAACGGCTCGGTTCCGAAAAAACCGGCGAAAAAAAATTCACCGCGCCTAAACGACTGCTGCAGAATACCATTACCCATTATAACTGGTTCTACAATGCCAATAATAAACTGGATGCGGTGTTGGAACGGGCTAAACTGGCGCATCAGGATGATTATTCGCGCCTGCTTTCCTTTTATAATTATTCACTCGATTTTACGCAGAGTGACAGCCTCGAACTGGATTCGGTAATACATAAGTCTACCACCGGCATCCTGATTCATGACCTGCGCAACGACTGGATCGACGACCTTTTTCTGCTGATTGGTAAAGCCTATTACTTTCAGCAGGATTTTGATTCCGCGCACCGCACCTTTCAGATTATCAATTATACCTGGGCCCCAAAAGAGGATGCTGGGTACCGGAAAGTCATCGGGAGCAATGAATCAGAAGGAGGCTCAGCCTTCCAGGTGGCCACCGCGGAATCGGATAACATTGCAAAAAAAGTATTATCCAATCCGCCGGGCAGAAATGAAGCACTGCTGTGGCAGGTGCAGAACTTCATCAGTGCCGGCGCTTATGCAGACGCATCCGGACTGATCAACATTCTCAGCAAAGACCCAGGCTTTCCGGAACGGTTACAGCCAAGGCTTTCCGAACTCAAAGCCCTGTATTTTTACGAACGGCGTGTATACGACAGCGCGGCATATAACCTTATTGATGCGTTAAGCGAAGTGGATAACCGGGAGGAAAAAGCCCGCCGGGAGTACCTGATCGCCCAGCTGTTTGAACAAGTCAACGACCGGGAATCAGCCCGGATATACTATGAAAAAGTTATCGATCGCACCCTTAATCCGGTGATGGAAGTCTATGCCCGCCTTAACGCGCTGCAACAACACGATAACGATCCCGCTGCAGTGGCGGAAAGCCTTGCCACCCTGCTTAAAATGGGTAAACGCGACCGGTATTCACGCTACCGGGATATCATTTATTATGCTGCGGCACGTATAGAACTCAACCGAAACCGTATTCCGGAAGCCCGGGCCTACCTGTTAAAAGCAACTCAGGCGACAGTATTTCCGGGACTGCTGAACAGCCAGCGCTCCAATGCGTTTCTGTTACTTGGTGACCTGTCGTTGCAGGATGGAGAATATGCGGAAGCCAAACGATATTATGACAGCATACCCGCCGGAGATCCGGCCATTACGGATCCGGACGGCTTTATGGCCCGCAACCAGACACTTACAGCCATAATCGATAATCAGCAGGTTATTTACCGCCAGGACAGTCTGCAACGGCTTGCTGCCATGCCGGAAGCGGAGCGGGAAAAGTTTTTGAACACCGAACTACGGCGACTCCGCAAACTTGCAGGTGTTGAAGACGAACAACCGGCGAATACCGTGAACCGTCAGGACAGGTCGCCGGCGCCTGATCTCTTTGGCAGACAGGACAGTAAGGGCGACTGGTATTTCAATAATGCGAACCTTAAAAGTAAAGGGTATACCGCTTTCAAGGCCCGATGGGGAAACCGCGAAAATAATGATAACTGGAGACGTGCGGCTGCCCGTCCGGCACTTAACCGCACAGGACAAACACCCGAACAGGCGATTTCAGAAATGGAGGTTAATGACCCGCTCAGCATTGCCGGCCTGATGCAGCATATTCCGCTTACCATGGCTCAAATGGAAGTATCGAATGATTCTATTGAAATGGCTAAGGTAGAATTGGGAAGATTATTTTTGGAAGGATTTGAAAATTATCGCCAGGTTATTCATACGCTGGATTCCTTCCCCGACCACTATCCCTATAGCGGCAGGCTATCGGAGGTGCTGTTTTACCTGTACTTCAGTTATAAACAACTGGGTATGACCCAGCCGGCGGCAGCTATGCTGCATGAATTGCAGGAAAAGTTTCCAGGTTCCACCTATGAACAGCAGGTTACGGCTGTAGCAACAGGCAACAGATCTGAAGACCCGGTTTCGGCCATGAACAGAAAGTATGAATCAATCTATAACCTGTTTATAGAAGGCAGCTTTGCCCGGGCTTTTGAAGAAAAAGCTATTGCGGATAGCCTGTATGGCCAGAATTACTGGACACCCCAATTGTTATATATTGAATCGATATACCATATCCGCCAGCGGGATGATGCTAAAGCTATTGATGTGCTGCAAAATATCGTAAGCCTGTTTCCGGAATCAGCCATGCAGGAAAAAGCAACCACACTGATTGATGTCCTCAGTAGACGCGACGAGATCGAACGTTACCTGACCAACCTGGAGATCGAAAAACCGGAAGACAGCCTTATTGTTGTGGATAATACCCCAACAGTGCTGCCAAAAAATGAAGAAACACGCCTGGCTGCAGCGAAAGTTGAAGGGGTAAAACGTGCCGATATGGATAAACCAATCGTATCGACCGATAAAGAACCCGGCAAGATCAAACCAGCAGACATTGTGCTACCGGATATTGCTCCGGAAGATACGCTTGCGGTGAATACCGAGCCGGTTGAGGAAGTAAAACCAATTCCGGAAGTAAAAATTCCGGAAGTTCAACCGATACGGGTCGACTCACTGAAAAAAGATACGGTTAAACATGAGGTAAGTCCACCACCCGTTTTGACCGAACGCCGGGCAGAAGCGCCAAAAAAGGAGATGTTTGGAATTTACACGCATGATCCTGCCGCACCGCATCTTGTTGTCATTGTCATGAATAAGGTTGATCCGGTATATGTTACCGAATCCAGAAATGCCTTTAACCGCTATAACCGGCAGATGCATACCGAACGACAGATTGCAATAGAAAACCAGTCGCTGAGCGATACGGTAAAACTGGTGGTCATGTCGGGTTTCGAACATGCTGCAGCAGCATTGAATTATACCGCATCGGTAAAATCAATCGCCGCAACGGATATCATACCCTGGCTACCGTCGGGCAAATACCGCTTTATCGTGATTACACCTGCAAACCTTCGGTTGCTGCAGG
Source organism: Bacteroidota bacterium (assembly GCA_023409675.1). Classification (GTDB taxonomy): domain Bacteria; phylum Bacteroidota; class Bacteroidia; order Chitinophagales; family Chitinophagaceae; genus Flavitalea. The sequence continues at coordinate 1,596 of JAEYRC010000102.1, read as the reverse complement.
AATCGGGCACCTTAGATGAATATTATCGCTTTCAGCACCAATTTTTTGTCGGTTCCCTGGAATAATACCAGTCGATCGATATCAACATCAACATTTTACGGATTTCGTTAAAATTTACATGGCGATAATGCCATCAGGTTTCCATACTGGCAAAGCCGGGTTATTTTGTGTAATTTCGAGTATGATTTTTGTGCTTTAATGCCAGAGTCTGTCTACTGAAATTAAAACCCATTTATGTCGCGTTTTGTTGGTCTCTACTGGAAAATTTTCTTCATAGGTTTTTTTGCCGTAATAGCTTTCCTTGTACTCATCAACTTTGGCATTTTCGGAAAGATGCCTTCTCTTGCTGAGCTGGAAAACCCATCCATTACGCTTGCCACGGAGGTGTATGGTGATGATGGCACCCCCATGGGAAAATATTACATGGAGAAAGGCAATCGCAGTAATGTTCAATTCAATGATATCAGCAAACATGCGGTAGACGCGCTGGTAGCAACAGAGGATGAACGTTTTTTTGATCATTCGGGCATTGATGGAAAAGCGGTATTGCGTGCAGTGGTATTATTGGGTAAGCAGGGCGGTGGCAGTACCATTACCCAGCAACTGGCGCTGAACATGTTCGACGAAAGGGCTTCCAATGTACTGGCCCGGATTGTTCAGAAACTGAAGGAAAACATCATTGCCGTAAAGCTGGAGCGGAATTTCACCAAGCAGGAGATCATAGCCCTTTACCTGAATACGGTTTCCTTCAGCGATAACGTATACGGCATCCGCAACGCGTCACGTACGTTCTTTTCCAAAGAGCCGGATCGCCTGAATGTAGAAGAAGCCGCGGTGCTTATCGGCATGCTGAAAGCAACGGGAACCTATAACCCCCGAACCAATCCGGCGGCATCCATGAACCGGCGAAACACGGTGCTGGAACAAATGAACCGCAACAATTATCTCACGGATGAAGAAACCGCGCGACTGAAAAAAATACCGATCAAACTTAACTATAAAAAAATCGATGAAAACAATGGGATCAGTCCTTACTTCCTTGAAGTAATCCGGGATGAAATAAGAACCTGGGCAAAAGAAAATGAAAAGCCCGATGGAGGAACCTATGATATTTATTCGGATGGACTGAAAGTATATACCACTATCAATCCCCGCATGCAGTTGTATGCAGAGGAAGCTGTGGTAAAACATATGCCCGTGCTTCAGAAAGCATTAAGCGCCCAACGCAGTGTTAAGACCGATGCCGTATGGAAAGGACATGAAAATGTGCTGGAGGCTGCCATGAAGAACAGCCAGCGCTGGAGACGATTGAAGGCTGAAGGAATGAGTGACAGCGAGGTGAAAAAGACCTTTCACGAAAAAACCAGTATGAAGGTTTTCGCCTGGAATTCGAACCGGGAAACCGATACGATCATGACACCCTATGATTCGATAAAGTATCATCGGGAAATGCTTCAGACCGCTTTCATGGTCATGGATCCTATTACCGGGCATGTTAAGGCCTGGGTAGGCGGAATTGATTTTAAAAATTACAAGTACGATCACGTCAATATCAAAACCAAACGCCAGGTAGGTTCTGCTATAAAACCATTCCTG
>JAEYRC010000225.1 GCA_023409675.1 Bacteroidota bacterium | reverse complement strand
CACCCACAGAATGGCGGAGGCCAATAAGGCATTCGCGCATTTCCGTATTTGACGGGTGTATATCCATATTATGAAAAGCCATCCTTTCCGGATGGCTTTTTGGTTTTCAGGCTACTATCGTTTTAGCTGCTAACCAAGGAGCAAAGCACCGTTCGGTAAGAAATTTTTTTGGCAGGATTCAGAATTTTAGGATTTTATCACGTAATTATTATCTCAGAAAACCTACCTTTGCGCACCAAATTCAGGGAATACTCCCTTTCATTTAAAAGAAAATCATAATCAAGTCATGGCAGACTTACGTTTACAACGAAATTTCGGAATTGCTGCGCACATCGATGCGGGTAAAACCACAACTACCGAGCGTATCCTATTCTATACCGGTATGTCTCATAAATTAGGTGAAGTACATGATGGTGCGGCAACAACCGACTGGATGGAACAGGAAAAAGAACGGGGTATTACCATTACCTCTGCGGCAGTAACATGCTACTGGAATTTCCCTACCGTTCAGGGTAAGCCTACCCCTGATGCGAAGAAATATAAGTTTAATATTATTGATACACCCGGTCACGTTGACTTTACCGTTGAGGTAGAGCGCTCCATGCGGGTACTCGACGGACTTATCGCCTTGTTTTCTGCCGTTGACGGAGTTGAACCACAATCTGAAACTGTATGGCGCCAGGCCAACCGGTACAAAGTTCCCCGCATGGGTTTTGTAAATAAGATGGACCGTTCCGGTGCAGACTTCCTGAATGTGGTTAAGCAGGTTAGAGAAATGCTCGGCGCTAAAGCCGTTCCCCTTCAGCTACCCATTGGTGCTGAAGATGGATTCAAAGGTGTGGTTGACCTGATCCGCATGAAAGGGATCATCTGGAACAATGAGACTCAGGGTTCTACCTACGATGAAATTGAAATTCCTGCCGATATGCAGGAAGATGTTGACTACTGGAGAGGCCAGCTTATCGAAGCGGTTGCTGAGTATGATGATGACCTGATGGAGAAATTCTTTGATGATCCATCGACCATCACTGAAGATGAGGTGCATCTGGCGATTCGTAAGGCTACAATCGATATGAGTATTGTACCGATGTTATGCGGTAGCTCATTCAAAAATAAAGGAGTGCAAACAGCGCTGGATGCGGTTGTTCGCTACCTCCCCAGCCCGATGGATATTGAAGCGGTTAATGGATTAAATCCTGAAACAGGTGAAGAAGTTACCCGTAAACCCGATGCAAAGGAACCATTTGCAGCGCTGGCCTTCAAGATCATGACTGATCCTTTTGTAGGACGACTGGCGTTTTTCCGTGCATACAGCGGGCACCTCGATGCCGGTTCTTATGTACTGAATGTACGCAGTGGAAAGAAAGAGCGTATCAGCCGTATCATGCAGATGTATGCGAACAAGCAGAATCCGATCGACTTCATCGAGGCTGGTGATATCGGTGCAGCAGTAGGGTTTAAAGAGATCAAAACCGGAGATACTCTTTGTGATGAAAATCATCCGATCGTTCTGGAAAACATGTTTATTCCTGAACCGGTAATCGCTATCGCTATTGAGCCAAAAGCTCAGGCGGATGTTGACAAAATGGGTATTGCCATTTCCAAACTGGTTGAAGAAGATCCTACCTTACGGGTACGTACAGACGAAGAAACCGGGCAAACCATTCTTCAGGGAATGGGAGAGCTGCACCTTGAGATTATCATCGACAGGATGCGCCGTGAGTTCAAAGTGGAAATCAACCAGGGTGCACCAATGGTGGCCTATAAAGAAGCGTTCCGCGCAACTGTTGAACACCGTGAAGTACTGAAAAAACAAACCGGTGGCCGCGGTAAATTCGCCGACATCGTGTTTGAATTCGGACCTGCTGATGAAGAATGGATCAAGGAACATCCGACAGAAAACATGCAGTTTGTTAATGATATCTTTGGTGGATCGATTCCCCGTGAGTTCATTCCTGCAATTCAGAAAGGATTCCAGACCGCGATGACTACTGGTGTACTGGCCAGTTATCCGGTGGAAAATATGAAGGTGCGGATCTTTGACGGATCATTCCACCAGGTTGACTCTGATGCCATGTCCTTTGAACTTTGCGCTAAATCAGGCTTCCGCGAAGCGGGCAAAAAAGCAAAACCTGTTCTGCTTGAGCCGATCATGAAAGTGGAAGTAACCACTCCTGATCAGTATATGGGTGATGTAACCGGTGACCTTAACCGTCGCCGCGGATTGCTCGAGGGTATGGACAGCCGCGCAGGCGCACAGGTGATCAAAGCCAAAGTGCCTCTGAGCGAAATGTTTGGATATGTTACCCAGCTGCGCTCCCTGTCTTCTGGTCGTGCAACATCTACCATGGAATTCTCACACTATAATCCGGCGCCTACCAACATTGCTGAAGAAGTAATGGCGAAGGTGAAAGGCAAACAAGCCCAGGATTAATTTTTACGGATACATTTAAGACCCGCTTCATCATTTGGAGCGGGTTTTTTTGTGCGAACAGCCCGGGCTTGTGTCTCACAATCCCGGGCTGTTAAACCCTAGCTGCTAATTGTGTCTCCCACAAACCCAGGCTGTTAAACCCTTGCTGCTAAAGTAATTTCTCCCCACTATAGCCGTGAAAATCTTTCCAAACCGCCGTTAAAGAACTATTCTTTTCACCCATCGACAGGGTAGTTTTATTCATGGAAAAGAGAATCAGTACTTCGTATAGAAAATTAGATTTCAATGGACTTGAATACGATCCTAATCGACGTATTTCCCATATGGCCCTGGCGGAAATATACTTTTATACGGCCACCATTAATAAATGGAAAAAGTTGTTGTTAAGAGATGATTATAAAAATATTATAATTGAATCTATGTATCATTTAAGCAATACAGGTATTGCAGATATATATGGTTTTGTAATAATGCCCACTCATCTGCATTTCATCTGGAAGATGAACCGATTGAACGGAAAGGAATCAGGTCAGGGATCTTTTTTAAAATATACAGCACATATGTTTCTGAGGAAACTCAGGATAGAGAACCCTGGTTTTTTACGCAGCTTTGAAGTGAAATCCAAAGTTAAGAAACACGAATTCTGGCAGCGGGATCCTGATACATTTAGATTGTATACCAGACCTGTAGCATTTCAAAAATTAAATTATATTCATAAGAACCCACTTGCTGCTCACTGGAAATTAGCTCTGGATCCATGTGACTATAAATACTCATCTGCAAGTTTTTATTCAACAGGCATTTCGGAGTTCAAATTCCTTAAGGATCTCCGGGAAGTTTTTTAAAGCCATGGCTGTTGAACCATGGCTGTGGTCGTGTCTCACAAACTCTGGCTGTCTCACAAACCAAGCTGTTCCTATCCCGCGACCTTATTCCCCTCAGCCCAACAGATATTTTTGTACCCTATTCTTCAGCACTACTATATTTATTACTTTCAGCAAATGATTTCATTTCCGTATTAACGATATGATTCCGGGAACCACTACCTAATTTGCCGGATCCCTGAACTAACCTGATCTGTTTTTCTGAAGCCATGGTTTGTGTCTCACAAACCATGGCTATTGAACCCTGGCTTTTGTTCGAACCAAGCTATTCCTAACCCGCAACCTTATTCCCTCAACCCAACAGATATTTTTGTACTCTATTCTTCTGCACTACTATATTTATTACTTTCAGCAAATGATTTCATTGCCGTATTAGCGATATGATTCCGGGAATCACTACCTAATTTCACGGATCCCTGAACCAACTGATCTGTTTTTCTCGGTTTTTTAATCAATCCGTTTTATCACCATAAACTTTTGCAGACAATGAATGCGGTTCGGATTTATTTAATACTGGTTTTCGCCTGCTGTCTCTTAATCTCTAATGCATATTCCCAGGGCCGGCCAGTTTGGTCGGCTGATGGCAAAGGCTATTACACCATAGAAAAAAATCAACTTGTTCTACAGGATATCCGTAGCGGAAAAAAATCCGTTGAGGTTCCGGCGGAGGTCTTAGTCACAGAAGATAAAAAACCGATTGCGGTACAGGCTTTTTCCTTTAATGCGGATTATTCCAGATTACTCATTTTCACCAATTCAAAAAAAGTCTGGCGCTACAATACCCGGGGAGATTATTACATTCTGGATCTGAAGACAAAAAAACTGCATCAGGTCGGTAAAAGTCAACCCGAATCATCCCTGATGTTTGCTAAATTTTCACCCGACGGGCAACAGGTGGCTTATGTACAGGGCAATAATATTTATACAGAATCCGCAAATGCATCGGAACAACCGCGTCAATTAACTACAGATGGTTCTGACCGTATCATTAATGGCACTTTCGACTGGGCCTATGAAGAAGAATTTTTCTGCCGCGATGGATTTCGCTGGAGTCCCGATTCGAAGCATATCGCCTACTGGCAGGCCAATGTTGGGAAGACGAAACAGTACATGATGGTCAATAATACCGATTCCATCTATCCTGCGCTTATTCCGGTGGAATACCCGGTTGCCGGCGAGCCCATCACACCCTACAGGATAGGAGTCGTGCATATTGATAATCCGGTTACCACCTGGAT
>JAEYRC010000035.1 GCA_023409675.1 Bacteroidota bacterium | reverse complement strand
CAATTACACCGCCATCATTTTTCAAAAAATGAAAGCGACTCGTTTCATCCAGATCAATCCAGGCCTTCTGCGCTTCTTCATATACCGGCTTTTTTGAGCCATCGCTTAACGATACATCGTATACCTTCAGTGTATCCTGACCACGGTTCATCCAGGTCACCCACAACTTTCCATTTTCGGCAAAGACCGGCGTACCAAAATACTGATCTATTTTTTCATTGAAGTCGGCCCAGGTAGTTTTGGGATTGTCAACCGCAGTGATCCCGATCTTTACTTCCGGATTCGGATCTCCCGGCTTCGGATAATGTGTCTCTTCGAGATAGCCATGCTGGCCCTGCGATACATATATGGGAAAAAGCGGCACCTGGCTGTCGTCGAAACGCATATACACAATATGCCGGCTGTCGGGCGCCCACCAGAATGCTTTATACTGACTGCGCCTGCCCAGAATTTCTTCAAAATATACCCATGATGCATATCCATTTAAAATGGTTTTTGACCCATCCTGCGTGAATTGCACGGTCTTTTTGGTGGCCAGCTCAACAGCATACAGGTTGTTCTCCCGGGTATAGGCTCCCCATTTTCCATCTGGCGATAAAGTAAAGTTGGAAGAATTTTCAAGTCCCAGTGCATCATAATCCAGCTTTTCTTCTTCTACTGTTTCAGGTTGGGTAACGGGGCTCGACTTCCCGGTTTTTACATTAACCTTTGTTACTACTGGCTTGCCCCCATTTTCTGGTCTCTCCATAAGCAGATAATGGTTGTCGTCAGCCCATCCGGATACTACTGGTAAATTCTTGCTGATTTGAGCAGGATCTTTCCTGTTGAACAACTGATCGTAACTCATCTTCTTCTGCTGCCCAATGGCAGTAAGCATGCATGTTACACAAATTAGTAAGCATACAAAGCGGGTATAATGTTTTAGCGTTATCATAGGCTAAATATACGCTTTAGTCCCGGAGTTCAGCATACAGGTGATGAGTTCCTGCCAGCACCGAATGGCTTAGGAACAAATAGCAGCATACAAAGAGTATTTTTTATTAGCGAACTTCCTGCATATCCACCAGCTTTTTATAAAATCCATCGAGGGCGATCAGTTCCGTATGTGTTCCGCGTTCAACAATACGGCCTTTTTGCAGTACGATAATTTCATCTGCGTGGCGGATGGTGCTTAACCGGTGCGCGATGACCAGGCTGGTCCGGTTCTGCATCATTTTATTGATGGCATCCTGTACCAGTCGTTCACTTTCAGTATCAAGAGATGAAGTAGCTTCATCCAGAATAAGAATAGGTGGATTTTTTAGCAGTGCCCGGGCAATCGTCAAACGCTGCCGTTCCCCACCGCTCAGCTTTGATCCGCGATCACCGATATTGGTGGCATAGCCGGCTTCTTTTCGCATGATAAAATCATGTGCATTGGCAATAGTGGCCGCTTGTTGTATGGCCTCCTCTCCTGCATTCTCTATCCCCAGCGCGATATTATTGGCTATGGTGTCGTTGAACAGTATTGGTTCCTGGGTAACAATACCCATTTTCGAGCGCAGGGAATGGATTGAATAGTTTTTAATATTGATTCCATCGATCAGCAATTCACCTCCGGTAATATCATGAAAGCGCGGTACCAGGTCGGCCAGGGTAGACTTACCGGCACCCGAAGAACCGACAAGCGCAATGGTTTTCCCTTTTGGTATTTTCAGGTTGATATTGTCGAGAATAATATGTTCGTTATAGGCGAAGCGGACATTCCGGAATTCTATACTATCGCGGAATTCTTCCAAAATCACCGGATCTTTTATTTCTTCTACCGTTATAGGAGCATCCAGAATTTCTTCAATGCGTTTGATCGCGGAACTTCCGCGCTGCACATTATAAAATGCGGTAGACAACGATTTTGATGGTCCTATGATCTGGGTGAAGAATATAATATAATGTATGAATGCCTCCGGCTGCATGATCTGTTCTCCCAGTACCAGCCGGCCACCAAAATACAACACACAACTTAAGACCAGTACACCCATAAATTCCGACAGTGGCGAAGCGAGGTCGCGCCGGAAGATCATTTTATTACGCAGTGCATTAAGCGAATTATTGGTATCGGTAAAGCGCGTCCGAAGCATACGCTCGGCATTGAAGGCTTTTATTACCCGCAGCCCACCCAGGGTTTCATCAATGATCGACATCATGGAACCGGCCTGCTCCTGTGCGCTCGTCGACTGTTTACGCAGCGATCGACTGATCCTGCCAATGATAAAACCGGTAACCGGAAGTAATATGAAGAGGAATATGGAAAGTGTCGGACTTAAAAAGATCAGCACACCAAGTATGATCAGTATGGTCAGCGGATCCTTGATTAAACCTTCCAGCGTACTGATCACACTCCATTCCACTTCATTGGAATCATTGCTCATCCTGCTGGTAATATCTCCTTTGCGCTGTTCGGTAAAATACCCGATGGGCAACTGAAGCACCTTGTTGTACATGTCTGACCGTAACCGTTGCATTACCCGGTTACGCATTGGCGCCAGCACGCGCAGTGACAGGTAAAGAAATACATTCTTGAATAAAACCGCCACAATAATGATCAGGCAGATCATAGTAAGCGCATATACCTGACCGTTTTCCCGTATCAGGTTGCCCAGGAAATATTTGAGTGAATCGATCAGCGCACCCGAACTGAAGCTGAATTCCGGCTTTTGTTCCGGCATTGCCTCATTACCAAAGAGCAGGTTCAGGAAAGGCGCCAGCATGGCCAGCGATGCAAGGGAAAATAATACCGACAACAGGTTGAACAGTACATAGAGGCCTATCTGTCCTTTCTGGTCCTTTAAATATTTGAGAATTATAGCGAAACGCTTCATGTGGGTGCAAAATTAGGTCATTACAGATTGATACGGTGGTATATTGCCGTTAAATGCGGATTTCAACGAATCCGGATTAGCAGGCATTATGGCTGACCCAGCGATTGGCTGAGCGCAAAAACCTGTATTTTGCCTAACTTCACCGGCACAACGACAGATTATGCAGGAAGGAAAACGTCAGAAACAGGTTGCAGGACTTCTCCGCCAGGAAATGAGTGAAATATTCACCCGCCTTGGCCTGAATGTGCTTGATGGCAGCATGGTCACCATTTCCGCTGTAAAGATCACGCCCGATCTACTGGAAGCCCGCGTGTACCTGAGTTTGTTCCAGGCCGCGGATGCGCAGGCATTACTGAAAAAAATAACCGACAGAAGCTGGGAGATCAAGAAAGAACTGAGCAGCAGGGTAGGAAAACAATTGCGCCGGATGCCCGAAATACGGTATTTTGCCGATGATACCCTCGACCATGTATTTAAAATGGAAGAGATCTTTAAAAAGATCCGGGATGACGAAAACAAAGAGAACGAATGAGCGCTTACCCCTGCTGGTATAAATACTTCCCATGAATTTTTTGTTTGCCTGGCGTTATTTCAAGGCCAAAAAATCTACCAATGCCATTAATATCATCTCCTGGGTGAGTATGATTGCCATCATTGTTATTACGGCCGCATTTATCGTACTGCTGAGTGTATTCAATGGTTTTGAAGGCTTGGTGAAATCTCTTTATTCAACATTTTATGCTGATATGCGGATCGTTCCCGCGAGCGGAAAGGTGATCACAATAAGCCCCAAACAACTGCAGCAGCTGGGTGAAACCGATGGAGTAGTACAGTATACCCTGGTGGTAGAAGAAAAAACTCTGCTGAAATACGATGAAACGCAAACAATAGTCTTCCTGAAAGGGGTCGATAGTAATTACCACCGCGTTACACGGGTTCCGGAGAAGATGATTCGCGGCAGCTTCAACACTGGTGATGCGGATGATCCGCGTATTGTACTGGGCAGTGGAATAGAAAATGCGCTGGGACTAATGTCGGATCGCTCGGTATTTCCGGTTACGGCCTATCTGTTTCGGCCGGGTGTAAACATTAATGTTATTGACCCACTGCAGGCCTTTTCGGTTGAAAACCTCAGCCCCAGCGGTACTTTTTTTATTCAGCAGGATATTGATAATGCCTATGCCCTCACCAGCGTTGATTTCATGAAAATGATGCTCAACATGGGCCCCGGCGAATACGGGTCTGTGGAAATGGCACTGGATCCGGCCAAAAACCCGGAAAAAGTGCGCACTGCCCTAAAGAACATTTTCGGCCCGGATTACCTGATCGAAACCCGATACGAACAAAACCGCAGTCTTTATAATGTAATGACCCTGGAAAAATGGGTGATCTATGGTATTTTAACGCTCATGCTGGTGGTGGCATCTTTCACCATGATCGGCGCTCTGAGCATGCTCGTACTCGAAAAGCAAAAAGATATCCAGGTATTGAAATCCCTCGGTGCCGGCAATGGACTCATTCAAAAGATATTTCTTACTGAAGGTTTATTGCTGGGAGGAATTGGAGGAGCTGCCGGGATGATAATTGCGGCGTTGATCTGCTGGGCACAGGTGGAGTTTAAGTTGATCGGTATCCAGGGCGGCACCTTCCTGGTAGATTACTATCCGGTGAAAATGCTTGCCGGCGATTTTATCCTGGTAGCGGCTACAGTACTACTGATGACACTGCTGGCCAGCTGGATACCAGCCCGTAAAGCGGCCCTGCAACCAATTGAGCTCAGAACAGCCTGAGATGGTTAAATCACACTTTCTTTAAAGAGGATCGGTAAAATTAAACGGTAGTTTTCTCTTTACTTCGACCTGGTTATTCAGGCGTTTAATAATCGCCCAGGGTTTCTTCCAGTTGAGCAAGTGCTTTTTCCAACTGCTCGTCACTGGGGGCCACACCATGCCATCCATGATCATTTTCCATGAAATCAACTCCTTTACCCATGATGGTATGCATGATGATCATGACAGGTTTGCCTTTACCGGTGAGGGATTTGGCATGGTTCAGCCCGGCTACGACCTGATCCATATCGTTACCATCTTCGATGGTCATGGTTTCCCATCCGAATGCCTCGAATTTGGCCTTCAGATCACCCATACCAATTACTTTATCCGTAGGCCCGTCTATCTGCTGGCCATTATAGTCCACAGTGGCAATCAGGTTATCCACCTTGTGATGAGCGGCGAACAGGGCGGCCTCCCAGTTCTGTCCTTCCTGGAGTTCGCCATCGCCATGCAGGGAATACACCAGTTTGGAATCTCCGTTTAGCTTTTTTGCCAGCGCGGCACCAAGAGCAACGCTCATGCCCTGACCCAGAGAGCCGGAAGCGATACGAATACCCGGCAGGTGCTCATGAGTGGTCGGGTGCCCCTGCAGACGGGAGTCGATTTTGCGGAATGTAGCCAGTTCGGCGGTCTCAAAATAGCCTGCCCGGGCCAACACACTATAAATTACCGGTGAAATATGGCCGTTTGATACGAAAAACAAGTCTTCATTCACCCCATCCATCGAAAACTCCGGATTATGGTCCATTATTTGAAAGTAGAGTGCTGTAAGGTAGTCTGCACAACCCAGCGATCCTCCGGGATGCCCGCTGGCACAACCATGAACCATACGAAGAATGTCTCTGCGAATCTGTGAAGCGATTTGTTTGAGTTCGGCCATAACGTATTTTAAGATGGGGGCAAAACTATTAAAACTTTTTGAGTGGGGGAAGAAAGGATTTTAATGGGATTCTTTACAATAAAGTAACCTTGATTAAGTTGTATTTGGGGAAACATAAGTAGATTTGCAGTCGGCTCCGATCTGCACTGCCTTATGTCTACCCCTTAATACAAGGAATATTTCAAAATCTGGCAAATGTTTGATGTTTTACTATCGGTAATAATTTCGTTTTCGATCACATTATTGGCCATACCGGCCATCATAACTGTAGCGGAGCGAAAAAAACTGTTCGATATTCCCGACGAACGGAAGATACATCAGCTGCCGATTCCTTCTCTTGGAGGCCTGGGTATTTTTGCCGGATTTATTCTGGCCTGTTTTGTTACGATACCATTTCATCAATCGCCCGAACTGCAATATTTCTTCGCCGCTTCAATCGTCATATTTTTCCTTGGCCTTAAAGATGATATCCTGATTATTTCACCGGTAAAGAAATTTATCGGTCAGGTTATCGCGGCCTTTCTTATCATTTATCTTGGCGGTGTACAGATCAGAAGCGCTCACGGATTTGCCGGCATCTATGAACTACCTGAATTGTTCAGCCTGTTGTTAACCTATTTCACCGTACTGGTGATCGTTAATTCGTTTAACCTGATCGATGGTATTGATGGCCTGGCGGGAAGTCTGGGTATCATGGCCTCCTCCGTATTTGGCTTTTATTTTCTGAGTGTTGATCAGACCGCGTATTCTATTCTTGCCTTTTCCTTATCGGGGAGCATTGCCGCTTTCCTGATCTTTAATTTTCATCCGGCCAGAATTTTTATGGGTGATACGGGTTCGCTGCTAATCGGACTGATCAATTCCATTCTGGTGATCAAATTCATCAACATCAGCCAGATGCCGGGCATTGCTCATCCAATTAATGCCTCACCGGCAGTGGGTTTTGCTATTTTGATGATTCCGCTAATGGATACCCTTCGGGTGTTTGCGATACGTATTTTTAATCGTCGTTCGCCGTTTAGCCCCGACCGGAACCATGTGCACCACCTGCTGCTCGACAGGGGCATGTCGCACAGAGCCATTACCCTGTCACTGGTTGGCGTAAACCTGGTATTCGTCGCAGCCGCTTATTTCCTACGGTCCATTGGCACTACCTGGCTGATCCTGTCGATTTTAGGTTTGTTGTTCCTTGGAATAGCCATCCTGTATTATACGCGTTCCAGAACGCGGCTGTTTGTGGCCCGTGCCAACAACGGTAAACACGCCTCCCTCAAAACCACCAAGATCGTATCACTTACCAAAGACGCTATCCTGGAAGAAAAAAATTAATCCGGTCAGCCTGATATTCTCTGCCATAGCGGATTTTCATAGGGTTCATTTTCTGATGCCCCGGAAAAAAACATTTCCTTTTTGTTCCGTTTTTGATTTAATGTAGGTTTGCAGGTCTATAACCGATAACGATGGAAGAATTAGATTTTATTCTGGAACATGCAAAAGAGTCGATGCAAAAGGCTATAGGCCATCTTGAAACAGAACTGCTCCGGATTCGCGCCGGTAAAGCAACACCGAATATGGTGGATGGGTTGTTTGTGGATTACTATGGTTCTTCAACCCCCATCAGCCAGGTGGGAAATGTAAGTGTTGCTGATGCCCGTACGCTGACCATCCAGCCCTGGGAAAAAAATATGCTTCAGGCCATTGAACGGGCTATCATTGCCGGTAATATCGGTGTAACCCCGCAAAACGATGGCAATATTATCCGGCTCTTCCTCCCCCCGTTAACAGAAGAGCGCCGTCGGGAACTGGTGAAAAAAGCCCAAAGTGAAGGCGAAACGTCAAAAGTATCAATCCGGAGTATTCGTCGCGAGTCAATGGAAGCAATCAAGAAACTCCAGAAAAACGGACTGAGCGAAGATATCTGCAAAGACAGTGAGGCTGATGTGCAGGCGCTGACCGATAAATACATTGCACTTGTAGATACACACCATGATACCAAGGAGAAAGAGATCATGACCGTCTGATTTCTTAATATATCGCTTTGCCCTGACCGTTAGTAAAGTAGATATTTTGCCTGCTTAACGTTTACCGGTTGGCGATATAAACACCCCCCAGAATAACGATCAGCCCGGCAATATGCAAGGCGCTGATAGTTTCACCGGCAAGAACACCCCAGAACAGAGCCACAAACGGAATGGTATAGGTAACCATTGAACTGAACAATGTACCTGCACGTTTCAGTAAAACATAAAACAACAGGGATGCCCCTGCCGTTCCAAAAATGCCCAGAACAGCACTGGCGCTGGTGGCGTTAAGCACTGCCTTTTCTAAAATCTCCAATTCGAAATAGCCTGTATAATACAGTATGAGCAGGGAAGGGAATAACAGCAGACTTAAGGCTACGGCAACAATGACCAGCGACCCGGTATCTTTAAGATGCCGGCTGACGAGGTTAACATTCAACGCATAGCATATTGTTGCCAGGATGATCAGGCTGCTGTACAAAAGGTTAAAGCCGCCCGCATTACCCTGGGCAAAAAACAGGATCACCATGCCGGCAAAGCCGATAAACACCCCCGGAAGCCGTGAAGCAGAAAAGCGCGTTCTGAAGAAAAGCATACCGATCATGATGGTAAATATGGGCGTTAGGGTATTGAGAAAACCGGCAAAGGAACTTGAGAGCCGGGTTTCGGCTATACAGAACAGAAAGGCCGGAATAAAGCTTCCCAGTATTCCGGAAAGGAATACATATCCGACTTTACCAGGAGCAATTTTTTTAAACTGTAAAATGCCGGCAGGCAATAACAGTATTCCTGCGCTGATCATACGTAATGATGCAACCTGGAAAGGATCCAGCGCCTTCAGCCCTTCTTTCATCAGTATAAAAGAACTTCCCCAGACCAGGGCTATACCAACAAAAAGCAGCCAGTTGATCAGGGATTGCCGCGCATAGACCATTTGAATTTTTTATCGGGATAAGGCAGAGCAGAATGATTTTGTTTGCTAATGATAATCTGCGCAAAGTAAAAACAAAATGTTAAATTTAGTTCGTTCCTCATTTAATCATCAAAACTGGTAAACATGTCAATGCTTAAAGAATTTAAAGAATTCGCGGTTAAGGGAAATGTGATCGACCTGGCGGTAGGTATCATCATTGGCGCTGCATTTGGACGTATTGTGAATTCAGTGGTTAATGACCTTATCATGCCGTTGATCGCAGGGCTCGTTGGCGCGCCGGATTTCACCAATGCCTATGTGCCGCTGAAGGACAATATTCCCGAAAACCTTCCCCTTGCCGAAGCACAGGCTATAGGACCCGTATTTGCCTATGGTAATTTCATTACCGAAGTGCTGAATTTCCTGATCATCGCCTTTGCCATCTTCCTGCTGGTAAAAGGGATCAATAAAATGAAACGCAAATCTCCTCCACCGGAAGTGGTAGCTGAAATTCCGCAAACAGAAAAACTGCTTGCCGAGATCAGGGACCTGCTCCGCACGAAATAAGTTTCATAATTATTCAGCATGCAGGTAGCTTTGCATGCTGAATAATTTAAACCGACTTATTATGAAAAATTATCGGATCGTCCTGATACTGTTGCTTATGGTAACAGCGAATGTAATGGTAGCCGCGCAGGATGCCTCCCTGAAAGAGATTAAAAGTAAGGCCGAACGTAATTTTGAAAATGATACCACCCATATTTCAGGATGGAAGAAAGGGGCCTCCTATACAATTGGTATAGGCCAGGGCAGCAGCAGCAACTGGGCTGCCGGTGCCGAAACCTTTTCATTATCGCTGTCGAATTACCTTGCAGCGTTTGCCCATTTCCGGGAAGGACGTTTCACCTGGCGGAATACACTTGACCTGGGCTATGCCCTGATGAATACCACCAGCCTGGGAACCCGTAAAACGGATGATAAAATTGATCTTTTCAGTAAGCTGGGCAGTGACCTGAACGAAAAACTCAGTATCGGCGGTGTGGCGAATTTCAGAACGCAGTTCGACAAAGGCGTCGATTATAATTACCTCGGCCTTGGCATCCAAAAACCCACATCAGGATTTCTTGCACCCGCCTATGCGATCCTGGCTCCGGGTATCGACTGGCATCCAAACCCTTATTTCAGCGTGTTCTTTTCACCCATCGGTGCGCGTTTTGTGATCGTAGCCCGCAGGGAAAGGG
>JAEYRC010000019.1 GCA_023409675.1 Bacteroidota bacterium | reverse complement strand
TCTTTCTTTGGTTCTTAGCAGGGCTTGCTCATGCCGCCAGTCCTCTACTTTTTTAGGATCGCCGCTTAGCAACACTTCCGGAACTTTCAGGCCCCGGAAATCAGCCGGCCGGGTATATACGGGAGGGGCCAGCAGATTATCCTGAAATGAATCGAGCAGGGCAGAGGTTTCATCATTAAGCACACCCGGTATCAGCCGGCCAATAGCATCAACAACCACTGCCGCGGCAAGCTCGCCGCCGCTAAGCACATAATCGCCGATGGAAATTTCGCGGGTGATATACTGTTGCCGGATACGTTCATCGATACCCTTGTAATGACCACAGATGATCAGTAGATTATTCTTAAGTGATAGAAGATTTGCCGTTCGCTGATTGAAAACCGGTCCATCCGGTGTCATGTAAATAATATCATTATAGGTGCGGGTTTGCGACAGCTTTTCAATAGCCAATGCCAGGGGTTCGGGCATCATTACCATACCGGCGCCACCCCCAAACTGGTAATCATCTACCTGGCCATGTTTATAGGGTGTAAAATCACGGAGGTTATGCAATTGTATTGATAGCAAATCACGGGCTGCAGCTCGTTTCAGAATAGAATGACTGAAAGGGCCTTCCAGCAAGCCGGGGACAACGGTAAGTATATCGATGTGCATACCACAAAATTACACGAAACGCATGGTTTTACCTGAATGCCGGGTGGTGGCCTGAACAAAGGTGAATGATCGTCTGCCGGATTGAAATTTATGGATCTTTCCGTTACATCAAGTGCACCTGGTCACAGACCGGGTTTATATGGATTTTAGTAATCAGGGATGTTTACGTATATGCTTTTGCGGTAGTATTTTATGCTTCAGACTTATGAGGCTAAAGCATTAAACACACAAAGAAAACCACCTGATTTAGTTTGGCATAATGAGGCGATCAACGTTGATTAAAAATTCATTCTGATAGATCCGGCCCCGTAAAATCCTCCAGGTCCCGGCGTTGTTTTTTGGTAGGGCGACCGATTTTGCTTCTCCGTTTACCGGTATAGAATGCCGAAAACTGCGGTTTGGGTAAGTTGGGGTCTTCAGCCGGACTCAGATCGAGATAATATTTAACAGCTTCAGCATATTGAACCCGGTTATGCAACAGGCCTGTAACCTTAATGACCCACTTGCGGGCTTCTGTTTTAACCTCGTATTCATCGCCCAGGTTAACCTGCTTTGAGGCTTTAACAGCACTTCCATTGAGCCTGACTTTCCCCTGGTCGCAGGCAACACTTGCCAGGGTTCTTGTTTTAAAAAGACGTATTGCCCAAAGATATTTATCGACGCGTAGTTTTTCTTTTTCCATAATCACTCATCTCATTTTAAATATCATTCACCGTCAGCATAGAACTTATGAAAATAGGGGATCGTTTCTATGCCTTTATAGAAGTTTGCCAGGTCAAATTTCTCATTCGGGGAATGCAGGTTATCGCTGTCGAGTCCGAACCCAAGAAATACAATTTTAAGGTTGAGTTCTTTTTCAAACAAGGCGCAAATAGGAATGCTTCCACCTCCGCGAACCGGAACAGGTTCTTTGCCAAATGTGGCTTTTATAGCGCGTGCTGCCGCCCGGTATTCTTTTGAATCTACAGGTGTCATGTAGGGTTCACCACCATGATGTTCTTCCGCTTTAACCGTTACGCCTTCAGGGGCAATTTCCCGGAAGTACTTCAGCAATTTGGCGGTGATATCAGATGAAGACTGATTGGGCACCAGCCGCGCGGAAATTTTCGCGAAAGCCTTCGACGGTAAAACGGTCTTAGCTCCTTCCCCTGTGTATCCGCTCCACATGCCATTTACTTCCAGGGTAGGACGTATGCCGGTTCGTTCATTGGTAGAATACTGTGCCTCTCCCCATACTTCCTGAATACCAAGGTCCTTTTTATAAGCCTGCTCGTCAAAGGGTGCCATGGCCATCAGGGAACGTTCTTCTGGTGTTGCTTCAACAACATCATCATAGAAACCGGGAATAGTAATCTTATTGTTTTCGTCATGACAACTGGCAATCATTCTGGCCAGCATAGTGGCTGGGTTAGCTACAGCGCCACCATATACGCCACTGTGCAGATCACGGTTAGGCCCGGTTACCTCAACTTCGATATAGGATAAACCACGAACACCAACATCAATTGACGGCGTATCTAAACTGATCATGGCCGTATCGCTTATTAATACCACATCAGCACGCAGCAGTCGCTGATTGTTTTTCACGAAGCCAGCCAGATGGGGTGAGCCGACTTCTTCCTCACCTTCAATAAGAAATTTAATATTCGCAGGTAAAGGGCCGGTTTTTACCATCAGCTCCAGCGCTTTAATGTGCATGTAGAATTGCCCTTTATCATCACATGCACCACGGGCATAGATTTTTCCATCCCGAATTACAGGTTCAAAAG
This sequence comes from Bacteroidota bacterium, assembly GCA_023409675.1. GTDB lineage: Bacteria > Bacteroidota > Bacteroidia > Chitinophagales > Chitinophagaceae > Flavitalea. The sequence goes on along the minus strand of JAEYRC010000019.1, from coordinate 4,512 downwards.
GACCGGAAGTCCATAATTCCAGGGGATCCGCCGGCTGAACATCATAGTGGCCGTAGACTAAAACAGTCGGCAGAGATGGATCCGTTATTTTTTCGCCATACACTATGGGATGCCCTTCAGTTTGTATAATTACTGCCTTATCGGCTCCCGCTTCAATAAGCCGTTTTTTTACCAGTTCTGCACAAGCCATCATATCCTGCTTATGCTCACTGCGGGCACTAACCGAAGGAATGCGTAATAATTCCAAAAGCTCTTCTAAAAATCGTTCCTTATTTGCTGATAGATAGTCGTTCCAGGCCTGCATACGTATTGAATTAGGATATAATGAAAGGGTCTAAATTACACCATTATCGCCCTTTGGATGTAATTTTTAAAATATGTTTTTTATCCGATAAAACATTGTCCATCACCCAGGGTATCCTTTTTTCGAATGGGTGCTGCCGGACCGGACATTCCTCTTTCTCGCAGATATTACATTGGGTGTATAAACAGGGATCAGTATGTACGAAAAACTCCACTGAAAAACCGAATTCCTCCCTGATCATGGTTGCCAGCGCTTCAATTTCCGCATGGGCTTCATTTAAGTTATAATACCAGGGCAGGGTAAGGTGACTGTCAACATGCAGTTGCCCGCCATATTTGATGACCCGCAAATTGTGCAGATCAACCCATGCGCTGCGTTTATGAATATTCAGAAAATCAATCAGTTTGATCAACAGTTCGGTATCAGCTTCATCCATAATGCCTGCAATAGACTTACGGATGATCCGGTATCCGGTAAACAGAATGATTCCCGCGAATAGAATGGCAATCACACTATCAATCCAGGTCAGTCCGGTCAGGTATATTAACACCAGTCCGACAATTATGCCGGCGGTGGTATACGCATCTGTCTGAAGGTGTTTGCCACTGGCCACCAGTGCCGGTGAATGATTCTGCCGCCCTTTGCGGATCGATACATGGCCGGTAATGTAATTAATTACAGCAGAAACCGTGATGAGTATTATACCACTGTCAAGCTGTTGCAATGGTTGGGGGGATAGAAGATGTTGTACAGATTCATAGATCACAAGAACACCCGCAATGCTGATCAGTGTACCTTCAATGGCTGCTGATAAAAATTCAACCTTCCCATGTCCGTAAGGGTGATCAATATCTTTCGGCCTTGCAGCTACACTGATGCTGTATAAACCGATCAATCCCGCTGCCACATTCGCGATGCTTTCAAGCGCATCGGTCAGAACCGCAACGGAGTTGGTGATCAGGTAAGCAAAACCTTTTATGATGAACAACAGTATAGCTATTGCCACCACAATTTTTTGAAACCGCAAATTTTCAATGCCGGCCTTCAAGTTTGAATCTTTTAAAAGTATTCAGAATATAAACGCTACAGTTGAAGCTATGCTGACTTACGCATAATGCCAAGGCGTTGTAAAAGTTTTTTGCCTGATCGAAGTAAGCGATAGTAAAATTCTTTGTTGAACAGGTTGGAATCATTCAATGCCTTATGCGTCAGGAATAAACCAATTGGTACCAGTACCGCTGTAGCCAGCCACATTCCCGAAACCGGTTGTAATACATCTTCACGGACAAATTTCTTTCCGAAGTTATTCAGCAGAAAAAATATGACGAAAAAGATCACCGCGAATACTACCGGTGAACCTATGCCACCCTTACGAACTATTGAACCCAGGGGTGCGCCAATTAAAAATAGTACGAGAACGGCTATTGACATGGAAAATTTCTGATGCCATTCGATCAGATATAAGCGCAGTTCTTTGCGGTAATTGGCATAATCAGTGGTTGACATGTCGAGGGATGTTTTCAAAGACCCGGCATACGACAGCGATTGATCAAGAACCATCAGGCGGGCTGAATCCGGGATTAATTCAGTAAAGGTTTCCGGAAGGGAATCGCGAACCGGTGTATCAATCCACCCCGAATCAATGTATTTCAGAAACCCAAGGTAAATCTGCCATTCACGGGTATTGCGTTCTTCGAACTGTCCAAACTTCCGTTCGATAGAATCCACAGCGTGATTGAGCTGACGGACATTCAGCATCTCATAGCGGCTTGCATACGTACTATCGGAAGTCATATTCAATTCGAGGGCACTGAGATCCAGCACCTTCTTATATTCCCGGAAGCCAAGCCGGATAAATTCGGAATTTTTAGACGCACGTTCTCCCCGTTCCTCATAACGCCAGCCATTTTTCAGGGTGAATTCCAGGAAGCGTTTGTTGGGAGAAATGCGCATGATGCCACGTTCCGCCACAATAATATTATCCTGCAGGCCAGGAGAGTGTTCATAGATAATGACATCCAGCAGGGTAGAATCATCTTTCAATTTCTGACCAACCTTAATGGCATATCCCGGTATGGTGGTATAAAAAACGCCTTCTTTAAGATCAAAGGCCGGCTTTTTATTAACAATATCGGTATGCAGTGTACGCATTTTCAGGTTGGCTACCGGGATGACATAATTGTTGAATAAAAATGCCAGTCCGGAAAGCAGGGTAGCGGTAATAAACAGCGGCATCATAAACCGCACAAGTCCTATTCCGGCAGATTTTATTGCCACCAGCTCAAAGGTTTCTCCAAGGTTTCCAAAGGTCATGATGGAAGAGAGCAGTACAGCCAGCGGAAGTGCCAGCGGCACGAGAGTTGCACTCAGATAACCAATCAGGCGAATGATGATCGGACCATCAATTCCCTTCCCAACAAAATCATCGATCCATAACCAGAAAAACTGGAGGATCAGTACAAATAAAGTAATGAAAAACGTAGCGATGAAGGGGCCGATGAACGATTTCAGAATCAGTATATCCAGTTTTTTCATTTCGTATGACCGGCTTGAAGGATTTGTCGTTTAACTTTAACCAATGGATAGTTCAAAAGTACAGCTTTCGGAACAGGAAATGGACCTGGTTTCGGGTCCCGGGTTTATTTTGATGAAGAATGGCATCATCACCAAAGTGTATGAATGTTATGGAATTCTTGCTGAAAATATGAAAGCCATAACATCAGAAGGAAAAAACCGGCTGCCGGAAGATGCACTGGTATTGACACCACGCATTTCAAGGGGTGAAAATTACCAGGGACTGCCCTATGTAATGCTGGATTATCCCAGGTTGTTTTCGACTGAACATGTATTTGCTATCCGAACATTTTTCTGGTGGGGAAAATCATTTAACATAACCTTACACCTTAAGGGGCGATATCAGGGAATGTTCAGTGAATCCCTGGAAAAAAACCTCGCAATGCTGAAAAATTCAGGATTTTATATCAGCCATACCAAGGATGAATGGGATCATGATATCCTGGGGGCAGGGTATATTTCACTGCAACAGGTAACCGAAGATGAGTTCAGGGCTAAGTTGCTCTCCGATGGGTTTATTAAGATCGGAACAACTTTTCCAATTCATCAATGGAATCAGGCAACATCGATACTGACAGCGGCATTTAAACAGCTGATTGACTGCCTGAATCAGTTCCCCAGGCGATGAAATAATTCTTTAACCTGATAATCCCATAACTGACTCTGATCTTTTATCTCGCTCTTTTCAGCGAAATCACTTATGATCAAAATGGTCATATTGGTCACTTCCGATTTTTCAATACGAAATTCAAAGTATTCCCCTTTTGAAGAATGTAACCAGTGAAAACGGATAAATTTTTCATGTTCACTATCCACTACTTCGGCTTTATCAGTGGTACCATTCCAGGAAAAACTGAAAACCCGTTCACGTTCATCAACCCGATCGGCAAACCACTCCTGCAAACCTGCAGGTGTGCTGAGAAATTCAAATAATATAGATGGAGAGCACCGTATTGGAAATTCTAAGGTAAATAGCTGTTTTTTGCTCATTTAGATGTATTGGACATTTTGTATTACCAACGATGCAATAATAGAGAATTAAACCATCCCTCAAAATTTTTTTAAGAATTAAAATGTTAAAGATATTAACATTTGATATACCACTTTGTGGTAATAAATAGCCTGAAAACCAATGTTTTAGCTTAGATCGTTTTGGTGGATATAATGCTATTTGTTAAATTGCCTTAAATAGTAAAAACAGCGCTGGTCAGGACGGGCATATAACAAAATTGGCTTTTATACGTTTTTCACATACCTAAAACCGTATTTAACCTTTGGAAAACATTTTCCTAAACTACAAAAGCCCCTCCTATGAGCATGCGTCAACTCAAGATTACGAAATCGATTACGAATCGTGAATCTCAGAGTCTGGAGAAGTATCTCCAGGAAATTGGTAAAGTTGAACTGATCAGTCCGGAAGAAGAAGTCCGACTTGCCCGCAGAATCAAACTGGGTGACCAGGCGGCCCTTGACAAACTCACCAAAGCTAACCTGCGCTTTGTAGTATCGGTTGCCAAGCAATATCAAAACCAGGGTTTGTCGCTCCCTGACCTAATTAATGAGGGAAATCTTGGCCTGATAAAAGCCGCCCAACGTTTCGACGAAACACGGGGCTTCAAATTTATCTCCTATGG
>JAEYRC010000381.1 GCA_023409675.1 Bacteroidota bacterium | reverse complement strand
CACCACGTTTGTTGAGATCATTGAACAAGGTAAACAACTGGCCACCATTCACCCCAATATAGTGGTAAAGGTTCCCATGATTCGCGACGGGGTTAAAGCCCTGAAATGGTTTTCCGATAATGGAATCAAAACAAATTGCACCCTGGTATTTTCTGCTGGTCAGGCGATTCTTGCTGCTAAAGCCGGCGCCAACTATGTATCACCTTTTATCGGAAGAATTGACGACGGTGGATGGGATGGCATTGAGCTGATCGCTCAGATCGCACATATCTACAATATTCAGGGCTTCAAAACCGAAATTCTCGCGGCTTCTATCCGAAATCCACTGCACATCATTAAATGCGCTGAAGCCGGGGCTAATGTGTGCACCTGCCCGCTGGAATCTATCACCGGATTGCTGAAACATCCGCTCACCGATATCGGGCTGGCAAAATTCCTCGATGATGCCAAAAAGATGCGTTCAATGATGACGGCATAAATAATTAACTGTTAATAGTAAGGAGCTGTTTTGCAGCTCCTTTTTTTATGTGTACAGTTAAGCGCTAAAAACGATGTCGGCGCTTTCGTTGTGGAGGCTTTGGCCGGAGAACTTCTTCTTCAGTTTTTAGGGGAACCAGCGATTCAGTGGTTTTAATATACAGTACAATTTCCTGTTTTCGGGTGGTATCGGCTTTGAGCATCGCGCAGATCTTAATTTTTTCTCCCGTAAAAGTCGTGTCAATATATAAACTGTTCCCTTCAAACACGCCGGCATCAGATCGAAAATGCAGTTCCTTTTGGGTAAGCGGAAGATAACTGTCTTTATACTTGCCCACGACATTAATATAATTGTAGGTACCTTTTTTTAAACTGTCGGTGTATAGATTAAAAAACAGCGTATCCGGAACCTGTGCCTGAAGGGCGGGCCTGAATACGAACCACGAGATAAGCAATAACGCTGCGAACTTCACTGAATATGATTTTTTTAAAGATACAAAAACCTGTACCAGCGTTGGATTTTACACGATAAATCGGTGTTAAAGCATTGCAGGGACCGAAAATTATTTTTACCGGACAGCTTTTGCCCTTATTTTTGTGTTACAATGATCGCAATTAACCATACACACCATCATACTTTCCTTCCAGGGTAAGCCGTTGGGTGTATATACTATATTGACGAGGGCTTACAAGTGTAAGCCCTTATTTTTTGATATTAAGCCGAAAATTAAACAATGGAGCAGGTTAAACTAAAAATAGCTATTCAGAAGTCCGGACGATTATACGACGATTCGGTGCGATTACTGCGGGATTGCGGCATCGACCTTAAGAATGGTATGAATAAGCTGAAAACGGAAGCAGATAATTTTCCGCTGGAAGTGTATTTCCTGCGCGATGATGATATTCCCCAGTATGTTGAGGATGCAGTTGCTGATATTGGTTTTGTGGGAGAGAATGTATTTTATGAAACCCGCCGCCAGGCAGAGGTTGTTGAACAACTGGGGTTTGGAAAATGCCGATTATCCATAGCCGTTAGTAAGAATACGGATTATGAAACTATCGCAGACCTGAATAATAAAAAACTCGCTACCAGCTATCCTAACCTGGTTCGATCATTTCTTGAAAAAAATAATATCCGGGCAGAGATCCATGAAATCAGCGGCAGCGTGGAAATTGCCCCGGGTATAGGCCTTGCTGATGCCATAGTTGATCTGGTTAGCAGCGGCTCAACGCTGTTTATGAACGGCCTGCGGGAAGTCGAAACCATCCTCAAATCACAGGCTGTCCTGATCCGCAATGCACAGCTCAGCGCAGCCAAGCAGGATATTCTACAAAAATTGCTGTTCAGAATACGGTCGGTAAAGCGTGCCCGCAATACAAAATATGTATTGCTCAATGCGCCAAACGATCAACTGAAGGAAATCATCTCTTTATTACCCGGAATGAAAAGTCCAACCGTATTACCCCTGGCCGAACCCGGATGGAGCAGTGTACACAGTGTGCTCAATGAAAATGAGTTCTGGGAAATTATTGAGAAGCTGAAAGCCGCAGGGGCACAGGGCATTTTAGTGGTTCCGATAGAAAAAATGATCATTTAATATGAATATATACCGCTTTCCGGATCAGTCATTATGGAAAACGCTATGCCGCCGTCCATCCCTCGATCAGGATGCGCTGATCCGTCAGGTCAGGGCGATTCTTGAGGAAGTGAAACTAAATGGCGACGCTGCCCTGAAAAAATTATCGCTTCAGTTTGATGGCTATGCTCCTGAATCATTTCGGGTCACGCCTGAAGAAATGCAGCAGGCACGGCATGAGCTTTCTGAGGAACTTATTGAGGCTATCGGCATTGCGCGCAACAATATTGAAGCGTTTCACCGGGTGCAGAAAAGTGATCCACCAAAGGTGACCACCATGGCGGGTATAAGCTGCTGGCAAAAATCGGTAGGCATTGAAAAGGTAGGGTTGTATATACCCGGAGGAACGGCGCCTCTATTTTCGACCATTTTAATGCTCGGCATTCCTGCTCAAATTGCAGGGTGTAAAGAGATTATACTATGTTCTCCACCTTCGGTTGATGGAAAACTTCCCGCGGTGGTACTGTATACCGCTTCTTTACTGGGAATCGATCAGGTATATAAAGTCGGAGGAGCGCAGGCTATTGCCGCCATGAGTTATGGTACAACATCTGTACCTGCAGTACATAAGATATTCGGGCCCGGTAATCAATATGTAACGGCGGCAAAGCAGTTGGTACAACAAAATGGCGTAGCGATTGATATGCCTGCCGGACCAAGTGAAGTGGCAATATTTGCTGATGATACAGCGAATGCGGCCTTTGTTGCCGCTGATCTGCTCTCGCAGGCAGAACACGGACCAGACAGCCAGGTGCTGCTGGTCACCACCCATGAGCCATTGATAGCACAGGTTCAGAAAGAACTGGACGCGCAGTTAAACATGCTTCCCCGTGCGGCAATTGCGAGTCGGGCACTGGATAACAGTAAAATCATTTTGGTTGAAACCGCTGATCAGGCAATGGCATTTTTAAATGAATACGCGCCGGAACACCTCATCCTTTCTGTTGCTGAGGCAGATCAGCGCGCAGATGAAGTAATGCATGCCGGATCAGTATTTCTCGGACATTACAGCCCTGAAAGCGCTGGTGATTATGCGAGTGGTACCAATCATACACTGCCAACCAATGGTTTTGCCAAAGCATACAGTGGCGTGAGTGTTGATAGTTTTTGCAAAAAAATCACCTATCAGCAACTCAGTGTCGAGGGCTTAATGAACATTGGCCCGGCTATAGAGATCATGGCATCAGCAGAAGGGCTGGAGGCGCATAAGCAGGCGGTAAGCATCCGCATGGCCGCGATTGGCAGGGAAAAAGAATTGTAAACTGAACAATCAATTGATATGTCTTTCAATATTAATGAACTGATACGGGATAATATTAAAAACCTTAAACCCTATTCTTCAGCCCGCGATGAATTTCAGGGTCAGGCATCCGTATATCTTGATGCCAATGAAAACAGTTTCGGTTCTCCCTTAACGACATGGTATAACCGCTATCCTGATCCCCTCCAGGTGAAGCTTAAGGAAAAGATCTCCGGTATCAAAGGGGTACGTAAGGAAAATATGATTTTGGGCAATGGAAGCGATGAGTGTATCGACCTGCTGATGCGGGCATTTTGTGAGCCGGGGGTTGATAATATTCTCATTTGTCCGCCTACCTATGGAATGTATGAAGTTTCAGCAGGTATCAATAATATCGGGGTTAAAAAGGTTAACCTCACGCCCGCGTTTCAACCCGATCTTGCCGGGATTGAAGCCGCTATTGACGATCATACGAAAATAATCTTCCTTTGTTCACCCAATAACCCCACGGGCAACAGCCTGCTGCGGGAGGATGTTGAGATCATTCTGAACAATTATTTTGGCCTGGTGGTCATCGATGAGGCCTATATTAATTTTTCGCCCTACAGGTCATTTATCCGGGAACTGGAAGATTATCCAAACCTGGTGATCCTTCAGACCTTTTCAAAAGCCTGGGGACTTGCAGCCTTAAGACTCGGAATGGCTTTTGCCGGAAAGGATATAATCGATATCCTTAATAGAATAAAGCCGCCGTATAATATCAACCAGGCAACGCAGGATCTGGTAATAAAGGCGCTTGACCAGGTGGAGCAGGTGAATGCCATGATCGTTGAAATAGTGGCCGAACGAACTGCTTTGAGCGATCAGCTCCGGCAACTTCCCCTGGTTAAAAAAGTATATCCCTCAGATGCCAACTTTTTACTCATTAAAGTAGATGATGCACCCGGCATTTACCGGTATCTTGTTCAGCATGGTATTGTGATCCGCGACCGCAGCAATGTGGCCCTATGCGAAGGATGTCTCAGAATTACCATAGGTACACCGGCTGAAAATGCCGCGCTGCTTTCTGCACTTAAATCATTTGACCAGCAAAACAACCCTTCAGCACAATAAGTTTCGAATGAAAAGAATATTATTTATCGACCGCGACGGAAC
>JAEYRC010000380.1 GCA_023409675.1 Bacteroidota bacterium | reverse complement strand
CCTGCGGCTCGCAATGACGAAGAGCTCCGGTTCGAATTAGCGAATTGTTCCCAACGCACCACTTACGTCAACAAACAAACAAATCTATTCATCGTATACCGCTCCTACGGAGCTTGCCGGATAGGGGTGGGTATTGTTTGCTATTAACCTTCGCTCCTCCGGAGCGAGGAACATGATGTTGTAAGGTTCGACTATTATATGCGGATATATTGGTTAGGGTAATTATACACCCATTTTCATTCGTGAAAATCACCTGGGCCAATCATAAACAAATCTCTATCAATCACGAATCGCGCGCCATAGGCGCGAAACTAGATGCCTAAAATTCTATTCATTTTTTTACCGCTCCTACGGCGCTTGCCGGATATGGGTGGGGTTTGTTTGCTATTAACCTTTCGCTCCTCCGGAGCGAGGAGTATGATGTTGTAAGGATCGACTATTTTATGCGGATATATTGGTTAGGGTAATTATTCACCCAATTTCATTCGTGAAAATCACCTGGCCAATTATAAACAAATCTCTATCAATCACGAATCGCGCGCCATAGGCGCGAAAGGTCAATAGCAGACAAAACAAATATACCCTCCTTTACAAGCTCCGTAGGAGCGAAACGGGATGCCTAAAAATCTAAACATTTTTAACAGCTCCTAGGGAGCTTGCCGGGTAAAGGTGCGAATGGTTTGCTATTAACCTCTCGCTCCTCCGGAGCGAGAAGCATGATATTGTAAGGATCGACTATTTTATAACCGGTTGCATCTATTTACGACGTCATTGCGAGGGCTCTGCCCGAAGCAATCCAGAAAAATTACCATTTGATTGCATCTTAGCCGCGTTGGATTGCTTGCCTCTGGCTCGCAAAACCGAAACGTTAGCCATTCGTGTTTTTACATTAGTCCAGCGTTTGCTCCGGATATAGTTGCGATAAAATAGTTTGCGGCATAGACACCAAGTAAAAGTAGCAAGCTGTCCTTAGGCTCTTTGTCATTCGTACTATCATAGGTAATGTCATACTTGCAATAAAAATCTCTCCAACTGAATTTAGGCTCAAATTGAAGTACATTTTGTTGATTTTTATTTTCAAGTATCATTTTGCTTTGAAATAGTCCGCTTAATTTCAGGGCATATTCTCTGTCGTCCTGAAAGGTGATTATGATTTTCCCATTCCAACTCATTGAAAGGCTGGCTATTTTATTTCCATCTTTTGTTACCGAAACGCTTGTTCCGAAAAAACCTACTGGTGCAAGTTTGTAAGTTTCGGTATCGGACATTTTAATTTCTGCTTTCAGGTAAAATGGTGTTTCATAAATCAGTTCTCCCAATAACTTGTCGTTTTCTGAAAGTAGAAAGGTTTTTCTGTCTTTTGAATGTGCATTCATTGTTATGATATTTTGGAGTTAATTGAAATCGCTTTCTTCTAAATTGAAAATTTTTTCAACTGGAGTTCCAAAGACATAAGCCATTTTCAATGCCAGGAGCGTAGAGGGAACAAATTTTCCGGTTTCAATGGAGTTCATTGCCTGCCTTGAAATGCCAATTTTTTCAGCTAACTCAGCTTGCGTCCAGTTTTTTTTCGCTCTTTCTACTTTTATGGTGTTTTTCATTTGTATTTACGTTTTGAAATGAATAGACCAATTAAATAGAACAAGAAAAACAAAGGGAATACGTACAAGTAACTGAAATTGTCCAAACCAAAATTTTCTACCAAACTTGCCAACCCCAAAACCATAACCAAAAGCAACGACAATGCAAAAGCAATAGTTACTGCTTCTAATTGTATTCTGATCTGAACTTCATCAAGCAATTTTATACTTTGTATAAACTTTGCGGTATAGGTTCCGAACACGAGAACGTTAACAGAAATAATCAACAGAGAGATTGGTACAGCTATAGAATATTTGGATAAATAATACACACTAATTGTGAAGCAAACCGCAAATATCAGTGCCCAAAGCACACTAAATAAGCTCATTTTTCCTTTCATGGTAAGTCAATTAAAATTTCCATAAAGATATTAATAGTTTTCAAAATGTCAATTATATGTGACATTTATTTCCGCAAAATTTTGGAAGGGAGTTTTTAAGGGTGTCAGTGTAGAATGGGAATTTCTACATCTTTTTTCGGGAGTTCGAGAGTGTTGTTATACAATGACGACCAATATTCCATCGGAAGCAGAACTCCCCCGGGTCAACTTAATTCTGCATCAACATTCGCTGGTGCATAGCCAAAAAAAGTGTCGGCAATAAACCATTAAACAGTTTATTGCCGACACCTGATCAAATTAGAACTATATGCCCGAAAGTTTTTTTTATAACGGTCATGAAGCTATGCCCTGCAACTGGCATACAATGTACTCAAAGCATTGCGATAACCGTAGTTCTATTGCAGGATAAACTCCGTCCTCCTGTTTTTTGCTTTATTCAGCGGACTGTCATTGGCAGCAACCGGTTGGGCTTCACCCTTACCATCTGTTGTCATACGGTCGGGAGAAATTCCAAACTCTTCTTTTAATATTGTCTTTACCGCTTCAGCTCTTTTTTTCGACAGGTCGAGGTTATAGGCATCCTCACCATCTGAATCTGTATGTCCCACAATAAGCACTTTTTTCTCGGTTTCAGATTTCAGACCATTGGCGATCTGCCGGAGAGTGGGATAGGATTCAGGTTTTAATTGCGATGAATTCACATCAAACTGGATCGCATCTGTAACAAATTTACCGGTGGTAAATAATTTTTCAGAGGAGCCCGGTAAACCTTCAGCGATCCTGAGGTTGGTGATGAGTAAATGATCCTTGCCATTGCGCAAGCCGGCAGTCTTGAATAACAAGCCCTGAATAGTGCCGGGTTGGATTGCGCGGGGATAGTCAATCATTTTTTCTCCATCCATATAAAGCCTGAAACGCTGACCCTTAACCGAAATGGAAAAATGCGTTCCTTCAGCCATTTTTTTCCGTATATCAAAAGATAGGTTTCCACTGGCCTGACGTTGCCCATCTATATAAGCATATACGTTTAAATCGCGCCGGTTTCTCTGATATGCAGGGAAAGTGGTCTGAACATAGGATCTTCCCTGCGCCAACGGGCGTGCACCATCTGTAAGATAAATTGTAAAGTAGGAGGAAAAAGCAGTTTCCTCATCTAATCCCCAACCCTTCAAATCAAATTCAATGGTGAAATCTTCAGGCAGTTTACGGGGAAGGTCGGGCTGATAAGTACCATCATCATACAATTTCAACCATTTATATTCAGAATCGGAATGGGTTACGATTTCCCCTGTCGAGTTGGTGTTCCACAACTTAGGAAAATCACCAATCTCATCTGAACTGAAATCGTCGAAAAGAAATAGGTTTTTACCGGCAACCCAATCAGATGCGGAGTAAATTTTCATCGCCTGCTTCGCGGATTCCGGAGAACCAGCAGCTTCATTATCGGCCATACCGGAATTGTCAGCATTTTGGTTACCTATACCCTGTTGACTACCAGTTGCAGAGGGGCGATTCCGGTCATTGGATCCATTAGTTTTTCCTGATCCGGGGTTTAAAACACTGTCCATGACCTTGCTGGTTTCCCGAACAGTCTTCTCTTCAAGTTTTCGTTCCACCGTTCGTTCTGCCGCTTTTTTTAGTTTTTTCAGTACCTGAGCTTCTGCAGGGATAGCCCCGGCGAACAGGATAAAAAGAAAGCAATACACAGCGGGTTGATTAAACTTTTTCATGTCTGAAAATTTTAAAGATGATGGGCGGATTTGCGGTGGCTGCTTATCAGAGGATGAATTCGGGAATGATCACGGGCGGTTTTTCCGGATGTTGAACCGGAAAGATAAGTTATTCCTGAAAGCAGACCAACCCCGGAAAGGAGAAATACCCCTAAAGTGGTATGAGCGTTGTTTCGTAATTTGGATATCTTTTTGATACAAAACAGCTATGAGACAGAATCTGTTTACAACTGGCCTTGGTATAATGATGGTTTTCCTGATTTCCTGTTCAAAATCTTCCGATAATGAACTGGAACTGCCTCCTCCTGAAATCGTCAGGCCCGTGCTGCTGGTGATCGATGAGGAAAGCATTGATAATGATACGCCACCCAATAATTTCAGCGATGTGGCTGTAAATGACCCATTTGCAGATGTTGGTTTTCGTACACCCCTGCGATTTTTTCGCGATAATCCCGGCCGCACCATAACACTTTATACCGGCGAAGTCGGAGACGAAGGCTGGTATGCGCTTAAAACCATTCCTGCCGCCTGGAAGAATGCAGGTGCGGGTACCGGTGCAGAAAATTTCATCAATGCTGCACCAGGCCTGGGCAGTGGCAACGACCCTGAAGCCCTGCTCGACAAAATTCCCGACGTTACACCACTTCGGGGTGCCGGATTGAAAATGCTGGTCGGGAAAACTATTTATGCACTTGTTTACGATAGTGATATCAGCATGAATTACAGCCCGATCAATGGCAGCCTGAAAGGCGCTACGCTGGGCACCGTGGCGTTTAAAGTTATTTCAATCGCAGAACGCACCAATGGGTCGGATGCCTTCCTTCCAATAATGACAATTGAAATTCTGGATACCGAAGCAGTATTGGAAAAGGGACTTTTTTTATTCTCCAATCCACCACCCATACAATCTTCATCCGAACCCTTCAATACAGCTCCTCCTGAAACTGTCGGTGAAGCCATTCTTATCCCCGCTCCATAAGGTTGGGCATCAGCATTGCCTGTTTCAGAGTGAAAACAGGAATGTGCTGATAATCAGGGTTCAAGCCCTGAATTTTCATGCCCGCTATCGACCCGAAACCTCGAAAACAGGAGTTGGATATCATAATTAGGGTGGATCATTATTTTTTGTGGGTTACTGTTCAGCACCTATATTTGTCTACAAGGGAGGTGGACTAATACACCACCTCTTCGAATCCATCGATAAATAATTTACATGGCTGAAACATTGATTCGTGATCTTCACGCTGAAACGACGGACTATTTACTCCACCAAATTGATGGACTATCGATTGAGCAGAGCCTGCGGGTACTCGCTGGAGAATATCCGCAGTCGGTAACCTTTTCAACAAGTTTCAGTTTTGAAGATCAGGCCATCACACACATGATCTTATCTGCCGGTCTGCCGGTTACACTTTTTACCCTCGATACGGGAAGAATGTTTTCAGAAACCTATTCGGTCTGGAGCAGCACGAATGAGCGCTACAACACCCGCATCATTCCGTATTATCCTCAGGCCGCGGCAATCGAAAATTTTGTAGCGCAGAAAGGGCCGAATGCCTTTTATGAAAGCCTGGAAAACCGTAAAGCCTGCTGCTACATCCGAAAAGTGGAACCCCTTAAAAGAGCGCTGGCCGGGAATAAGGTTTGGATTACCGGGCTGCGTGCCGAGCATTCTGCCAATCGTGGTGATCTGCGAATCCTGGAGTGGGACCCCGTAAACCAGCTCATCAAATATAACCCACTGCTGCATTGGAGCACCGATGAAGTGAAACAGTTTATCGCCCTCCACAACATACCCTATAATCCATTGCACGACAGGGGATTTGTTAGCATTGGCTGCGCCCCCTGCACCCGCGCTATTCAACCCGGTGAAGACTTTCGCGCCGGAAGATGGTGGTGGGAAGAAGCAGGAAAGAAAGAATGTGGTTTACATGTACATCAGCAAACAGCCTAAAAAAACATTATGCAATTCAACAAGTTAGACTACCTCGATCAGCTGGAATCAGAATCCATTCACATCATGCGTGAAGTGGCCGGTCAGTTTGAACGGCCTGCCCTGCTGTTCTCCGGCGGTAAAGATTCCATAACACTGGTGCACCTGGCCCTGAAAGCCTTTCGTCCGGGAAAATTTCCGTTCCCGCTGGTGCATATTGATACCGGACACAATTTCCCTGAAGCGCTGGCCTACCGTGATAAACTGGCGGCAACTATTGGCGAGAAGCTGATTGTGCGCAAGGTTGAAGATACCATCCGGACAAAAAATCTTACCGAACCGAAAGGAAAGTTTGCCAGCCGGAATGCCCTGCAAACCTATACTCTGCTCGATACGATTGAGGAACACGGTTTTGACGCCTGCATAGGCGGCGCCAGAAGGGATGAAGAAAAGGCCCGGGCTAAAGAACGAATTTTTTCCGTTCGCGATGAGTTCGGTCAATGGGATCCCCGGCTGCAGCGGCCCGAACTCTGGAATACCTACAATGGTAAGATCAATAAAGGCGAAAATGTGCGGGTATTTCCGATCAGCAACTGGACCGAACTGGATATCTGGAATTATATCCGGCGTGAAAAGATCGCCTTACCGGAGATCTATTTCACCCATGAGCGTGAAGTGCTGGAACATGAAGGTCAACTCGTAGCGGTATCGCCGTTTATACGGGTTGAACCAACGGACAGGATCAGCCGAAGAAATGTACGCTACCGCACTGTAGGTGATATGACATGCACTGCCGCCGTAGAATCGGTTGCCGATACGATCGATGATATTATCGCGGAGATTACGCTTACCCGTACCAGTGAACGGGGCGAAACACGAATAGATGACCGCGTATCGGAAGCGGCTATGGAAGACCGTAAGAAAAATGGTTATTTCTGATTGTACACCTTATCAAAATGTTCAAAGCAATAGTATGGATCTACTTCGTTTTATTACCGCCGGAAGTGTTGATGACGGAAAAAGCACACTGATTGGCCGCCTGCTTTATGACAGCAAATCTATCCTCGCCGATCAGCTCGAAGCGATTGAACGCCAGAGCCGCAATAAGGAAGATGGTGAAATTGACCTGGCCCTGCTGACCGATGGGTTAAGAGCCGAGCGCGAACAGGGGATCACCATAGATGTGGCCTATAAATATTTTTCCACCCCTAAGCGCAAATTCATTATTGCCGATGCTCCGGGGCATATTCAGTATACCCGGAATATGGTTACAGGAGCTTCCAATTCCGATCTGGCGATCATCCTGATCGACGCCCGTAAAGGGGTGGTGGAACAGACCCGCCGGCATTCTATCATAACATCCCTGCTCCGGATTCCGCACGTCGTAGTGGCAATCAATAAGATGGACCTGGTTGATTATGCGCAGGATGTTTACAATAATATCGTTATTGATTATGCCGCTATTGCCCGGCAACTGGAACTTAATGACGTTACCTTTATTCCGATCAGTGCCCTGAAGGGCGATAACATTGTTGAGGCTTCTGAACGCATGCCCTGGTATGAAGGAACGCCATTACTGCCATACCTTGAAACCATTCCACTGGTGTCTGCTATCAATCTCACTCAGCCACGCTTCCCGGTTCAATATGTGATCCGTCCGCAACAGGAAGATCTGCACGACTACCGCGGATATGCCGGAAAGCTGCTCAGCGGAATTTTTAAAACCGGTGATGAAGTTCTGGTTCAGCCGTCGAATATCAAAAGCCGGATTACCCGGATCGAAACAAATGGAAAAGATGCCGAACAGGTGATTGCATCTCAAAGTGCCATCCTGCATCTTGAAGATAATATCGATATCACCCGGGGTGATGTGCTGGTTTCACCGGAAGATGCCCCAACAGCCAGCCAGGATATCGATGCCCTGATTTGCTGGATGGATTCCCGGCCGCTCATACCGGGCAACAAATACCTGTTTCAGCTCAACAGCACCCGCGTTCGATCGGTGGTAAAGGAAATAGAATATTGCGTGGATGTGAACACCCTGCAACAGAACCCTTCACCGGGCACGGCCATGCTGAATGATATTGCCCGGGTAAAGATCCGCACCGCAACACCGGTTACCTATGATAGTTATGCCAGCCTCCGGGCAAATGGCGGCGCTATTTTGATCGATGAAACCAGTAACTCAACCGTTGCTGCCTGCATGATCCAGTAAACAGCCTGTTTTCTTTTATTCCTTTTTATGAATAATAACATCCTACATTCCGGTAAAGTTATTCTGGCCGGTGCCGGTCCCGGTGATCCTGAACTGATTTCAGTGAAGGCCTGTAATGCGCTGGGCAGAGCAGACGTGATCATCTGCGACCGCCTGGTAAGTGATACCATACTCCGGAATTATGCCAATCCCATTGCGGAAATAATCTATGCCGGCAAACAGGCGGGTAAGGGCTATAGCACCCGTCAAACTACGATCAATGCACTATTGGTTGAACATGCCCTTGCCGGTAAACAGGTAGTGCGGCTGAAAGGCGGCGATATTGCCTTCTTCTCCAACGTGCTTGATGAGTTACAGACGTTGAAACAATTTAATATTCCGGTAGAGATAATACCCGGTATTACCGCAGCATCGGGTGCCTCTGCCAGCGCCGCTATACCGCTAACCGCCCGTAACTATTCCACTGCCGTGCGCTTTCTTACATTCTATTCAGAAGAGATAATCCCGGAGAACGTCTGGCGCGACCTTGCCACTACCGATGATACCCTTGTGTTTTATATGTCGGCCAACAAGGCCTATGAGCTGGCGCAGCAACTCATCCGTTTTCATCCTTCACCCGAAAAGAAAATCGCGGTGATTGAACAGGCGACCACACCGATGCAGTATGTGGAAGTGATAGAATTCACGGCTATCCATACCCTGAGAAACCGAAAATTCAAATCACCATCCCTGATCATAATTGGTTCGGTGGTAAACCTGCACCAACAGTTTAAATGGACCAGGAATTATTCGGGGAATGAGGAATACTTCCGGCCCCTGTCCCGCGCCGTTAGTGCCGCGAAAGCCGATAAAGCCCTGTTCGATAACCTGCATTTCTCGCCTCAGTTATAAGTAACGTTTATGATTACAGCACCAAAATTGAAATTAGTACAGGAACTGATATCCGGTTCAACAAAAGAGGAGTTGATCTGGATTAACGGCTACCTTTCAGGATTGATGTCGAACACTGATGGTGTCGGAAGCTCCCCTTCAGCGACGGCCGTTGACCGGCTTACACTGGTGTACGGATCAGAAACCGGAAATTCAAAAAAACTGGCGCTTGGCTTTGCCGCCAGGGCAAGGCAAAAAGGCCTCCGGATCAAACTGACCAACCTCGAGCAATACCGGATCAGCGATCTAGAAAAAGAAGAATACTTTTTTGCCGTGATCAGTACACAGGGTGAGGGCGAACCGCCGGCTTCGGCTAAAAAATTCTATGAGCATCTGTTCAATAACAACATCTCATTGCCCGCCCTGAAATACAGTGTGCTGGCATTGGGTGATACCGCCTATCCATTATTCTGTAAAGCCGGAGAAGATGTGGATCTGCAACTGGAAAAAACCGGCGCTCAGCGGGTACATCCGCTGGTTCGATGCGATACCGATTACACGAATGAAGCAGAGGCCTGGTTCAACGGAGTGCTTGATTTACTGGCATCAGGAACATCAGCTTCAACGGTTATGCCGGTTGCTAAAGCTGCGAAAAGTGGTAAGCAATATTATTCCGGTACGGTACGCGCGAATATTAACCTCAATGACAGAGGTTCGGCAAAAACCACCCATCATATTGAAATTGAGGTGGCTGATGTTGTATATGAGCCGGGAGATTGCCTGGGCTTGATTCCACCTAATCCAAAACAGTTGGTGGACCGTATCCTGGACTTGCTCGG
This sequence comes from Bacteroidota bacterium, assembly GCA_023409675.1. Classification (GTDB taxonomy): domain Bacteria; phylum Bacteroidota; class Bacteroidia; order Chitinophagales; family Chitinophagaceae; genus Flavitalea. The sequence goes on along the minus strand of JAEYRC010000380.1, from coordinate 3,683 downwards.
CACCGGGCCCGAGCTGCGTATAACCTATCGCGACGAGGATAAAACGCTGGCTGAATTGTTCGGAACGATACTCAATGTAACCTGCCTGCCACAACGCGTTATTCAGCGTTATGCCGCGTTGGTGGAGCAGGAAATTCCGGCCTCTATGATCAGTCTGGCCGACTTGCTGAAAATCTATCCGCTGCGTGATCCCGGCCAGCTCAGGGAACTGGTTGCGCTGCTGGAACCTATCGCCCCACGCCTGTATTCAATCTCTTCATCACCGGAAGCGCATCCGGGAGAAGTGCATCTAACAGTAGCGCATAATCGTTATTGTGTGGGGGAGGACTGGCGCTATGGGTTGTGCTCCGATTACCTTGTAGAAGCCGCTCCAGGAACAACTATACGGTTCTACATTCACCGGAACAGTCATTTCAGGCTGCCAGATCCCGACAGACCGGTGATAATGATCGGCCCCGGAACAGGTATAGCCCCTTTCCGCGCATTCCTTGCTCATCGCGACGCTACAGGTGCCACCGGAAAAAACTGGTTGTTTTTTGGAGAACAGCATTTCGATACGGATTTTCTATACCAGACCGAAATTCAGTCCTGGATGGAAACCGGTTTACTGAGCCGCGTAAATACGGCATTCTCCAGGGATCAGCAACAGAAAATATATGTACAGGACAGAATGCTGCGTGAACAGCAGGCCTTACGTGAATGGATACGCGAAGGCGCGGTGATCTGCATCTGTGGATCGAAAAACCCCATGAGCGTAGATGTTGAACAAACCCTGCTGCAGATCCTTCAGGATGATGAACGCTATTCGGTGGAAGAAGCCCGCAACATGCTGGATACCCTGAAAGAGGAGGACCGGCTATTACTGAATGTTTACTAACAATACTGCACGATAACTGAATTAGTTTATTATGGATGAACAGAAATTATCATCAACAGAACGCATAAAAACACAGAGTGATGGGTTAAGGGGAACCATAATCCAAAGTCTGGCAGGAGAAGTTTCGGGCGCGCTTCTCGATGATGACCAGGCGCTGATCAAATTTCACGGCATGTATCAGCAGGATGACCGGGATCGCCGGGAAGAGCGTGCCGCTAAAATGCTCGACAGGCTGTATAGTTTCATGATCAGGCTTCGGCTGCCCGGAGGTTTTATGACTGCTGAACAATGGGTAGCAACGCATCATATCGCTGGAAATCATTCCACTGGAATTATTAAGATCACTACCCGGCAAACTCTGCAACTGCATGGTCTGGTTAAATCGCATATACGGCCCACCATACAGGCTTTCAATGAGGCAAGTCTTGATTCCATTGCCACCTGTGGCGATATCAACCGCAATGTAGTGTGCAGCTCACATCCCGGCCAGTCGCCGCTTCACGCGCAGATTTTTTCCTATGCCGGAAAAATAAGCACGATGCTGTTACCGAAAACCGGCGCCTATTATGATATCTGGATCGGTGATGAAAAGATCCATGAACGTAAGGACGAAACCGATCCGCTATACCAGGATCGATATCTTCCCCGAAAATTTAAGATCGCCATCGGCATACCACCTAATAATGATGTTGATGTTCTGGCCAACGATATCGGTCTGATTGCCATTATCGAAAATGATGAACTGAAGGGATTCAATATTGCCATCGGCGGTGGCCTGTCATCCACACATGGTAATCCGGAAAACTATGCCCGGCTGGCAACCGTGATCGGTTTTAACGGATCTGAAGAACAAACCCTGAAGATCGTATATGAAATACTTACTATTCAGCGCGACTATGGTAACCGGTCTGACCGGAAGCTTGCCCGGCTGAAATATACCATCGACCGGCTGGGCCTTGACTGGTTCAAAAAGGAACTCGAACAGCGCGTGGGTTTTGCACTGGAGCCTGCTCGGCCATATGTATTTACTGAAAGAAAGGACTACTATGGCTGGCAGCAAAATCATGAAGGAAAATGGTTTTATACCGCTTTTATTGAAAACGGACGCGTACTCGATGAAGAAGGCCTGCAACTGAAAACCGCGTTCTATGAAATCGCGCTTTCGGGAAAGGCAGCCTTCCGGTTTACCTGTAACCAGAATCTTATCCTCAGTGATATTACCAATGAGGATAAACCGTTCATTTCGGATATTCTGCACCGTTATGGTGTGCTCCGGCATACCGATGAAGCCGGTAATGCCCGAAAAAATGCTATGGCCTGTGTGGCATTGAATACCTGCCCCCTGGCACTGGCGGAAGGGCAGCGTTACCTGCCCTTATTAATAACAAAGATTGAAGCGATACTGGATAAGTATCATCTTGCCGGGGAAGACATCATCATCCGCATGACGGGATGCCCGAACGGTTGTGCCCGCCCGGTGCTGGCTGAGATCGGTTTTATCGGAACCGCTCCCGGCCGTTATAACCTCATGCTGGGCGCCGACCTGGAAGGAACAAGACTGAACAGACTTTACAAAGAGCATCTCGACGAGTCGGCTATTTTGAATGAACTGGATCAACTCCTGAAGCAATATTCTCTTGAGAAAAATCCGGGAGAACATTTTGGCGATTTTTCCCTCAGAAAACAATGGGTATAAAAATTTTTCTATGATTGCACCGGAAAATATTATTGTCGCCCCTTCACCTGCTCAACCGCTGCTTCCGGTTTCAAAGAACAGGCTTTTTCCGGTTTTTCTGAAGCTGGAAGAACTTGCTTTGCTTATTGTGGGGGGAGGGAATATCGCGCTGGAAAAACTCAATGCCATTCTTGCCAATGCTCCGGCTACACGCATAACCATAGTGGCAGAAGTCATCTGTGAAGACCTCCGCTCACTGGCGGTTAACTATCCGGATATTGAACTGCTTGAAAAATCTTTTGAACCTGCTGACCTTGAAAATAAAGACCTGTTGATCATTGCGGTTGGGGATGCAGATAAATCAGCTGTTATCCGCGAGCACGCCCGCATGCAGGGTATATTGGTGAATGCTGCCGATAAGCCTGAGCTTTGCGATTTTTACCTGGGCTCTATCGTACAGAAAGGAAACCTCAAGATTGGGATCTCTACCAATGGCAAATCCCCTACGGCGGCAAAAAGAATGAAGGAAGTGCTGCAACAAAGCATTCCGGATGAACTGGACACCGCGATAGAGAACCTGCATCTGCTTCGATCAGGCATGACCGGTGATTTTTCTTCAAGAGTTAAAAAGCTGAATGCCATAACCAGTGTGCTGGTAGAAAAGGATGCCGGTAGCCGCTGGAAAAAGATAGCCTCCTATTCAGTAGGAATTTTTGCTTTCATGCTGATTGGGCATTTTATATTTTCGTATATCCCTATGCGTGAAATAGCCGATGATACCTTAGCCTGGTACAAAACCCTTGATCCGAACTTTCACTGGATGGTGCTGGCCGGATTTCTTGCGCAACTTGTTGATGGCGCATTAGGCATGGGTTACGGCGTTACCAGCACTACCATCCTGCTTTCTTCGGGAGTGAACCTGGCGGCTATCAGTGGCAGTGTACATACCGCTGAAATGTTTGCCAGCGGCGCTTCCGGGTACAGTCACTACCGTTTCGGCAACGTTAATAAAAAGCTCTTCCGGGCACTGTTGATTCCGGGCGTAATAGGGGCCATTACCGGCGCAGTTTTATTAAGTACGTTCGGTACTTCACACGCGGAATATGTTCGGCCGATCCTGGCCTGTTACAC
>JAEYRC010000214.1 GCA_023409675.1 Bacteroidota bacterium | reverse complement strand
CGCTGCTCTTCTGGCCGGGAATCATCGGGAAGTTCATGATCTACCTGCCGACCATGCTCATCTTTACGCTAACCGCATCACTGGTGGTGGCCTTTATCATGAATCCGGTTTTCGCAGTGGATTTCATGAACCATCCGGAAGACGGAACAGTAAGATCAAAAAGAGACATTTTCAAGAAGCCCGGTTTATGGATCGCCCTTGGTTTGGGCATTCTGCTGGATATTGTCGGGTTCACCTTTCTCGGAAATCTGCTGATCTTTATTGTTATTCTGGTTTTGCTGAACCGTTTTGTGTTCGAAGGGGCGATACGAGGCTTTCAAAACCGCGTACTTCCTTCCCTGATGCGCAGTTATGAAAAACTGCTGGTATGGGCGCTTAAGGGATGGCGTCCGGTGTATCTGCTGATCGGAACGATCCTGTTATTTTTTGCCAGTCTGTTCATCTTTTACGGCTCGGTCATGTCGGGCAGGGTGAAAGTGGTGTTCTTTCCGCAGGCCGATCCCAATTTTGTTTATGTATACCTGAAACTGCCGGTGGGTACAGATGTCGACTATACCGATTCGGTAACCCGGGTACTGGAGAACCGCGTGTATAAAGTGCTCGATATGGAGAACGGGAAAACCAACCCCGTTGTTGAAAGTATTATTTCCAATGTAGCCGTTGGGGCTGCCGACCCCACCAGTGGTGATCGCAGCACCCGCCCTGAGCTGGGTCGGATTCAGGTGTCATTCGTAGAATTCAATAAGCGTGGCGGAGTATCAACACAGCAATACCTCGAAAGCATCCGGGCGGCTGTACGTGGAATTCCGGGTACCGAAATTTCCGTCGACCAGGAAAGCAGTGGGCCGCCCACAGAACCACCGATCAATATTGAAGTGGCCAGTGAAAATTTCGAAACCCTGATCCCTGCGGCGGTAGCCCTGAAGAATTACCTCGATTCCATCCAGGTTCCGGGAGTTGAGGAGTTGAAAATGGATGTAGATCTCGATAACCCTGAAGTAACCCTAACGATTGATCGCCAGCGGGCGCTGATTGAAGGGGTATCAACAGCACAGATCGGTATGCAGATCAGAACAGCCTTATTCGGGCGGGAGATATCGAAAATAAAAGACGGGGAAGATGAATACAAAATACAGCTTCGCAACCAGGAATTGCAGCGTCAGAACCTCAGCGACCTGCTGAATATGAATATCCTCTTCCGTGATATGGCCACCGGCCAGGTGAAAAGCGTTCCGATCAGCTCAGTGGTTACGGTCGACTATTCCTCGACGTTAGGTAGTGTGAAACGCAAAGATCAGAAGCGCGTGATTACGCTGCGGTCGAATGTTCTCGAAGCGGAAGGCTTTACACCAACAGCGGTTAACCAGCAGCTTAAATCGTATATCGACCGTTTTCCTAAAGCGGATGGCGTAAGCATTTCACAAACTGGTGAAGGAGAACAACAACAGGAAACCGCGGCCTTCCTGGGCAATGCCCTGATGATTGCCCTGATGCTGATCCTGTTCATCCTGGTGTTACAGTTTAATTCGGTCAGTAAACCGGTGATCATTCTTACCGAAATCATTTTCAGTGTGATCGGCGTTTTGCTCGGTTTCAGCTTAACGGGAATGGATGTGTCTGTCGCCTTTACCGGACTGGGCGTTGTTGGTCTGGCAGGAATTGTGGTTAAAAATGGTATCCTGGTTATTGAGTTTGCCGATGAACTGCGGAGCCGTGGTATGAAAACGCGGGAGGCGGTGATTATGGCCGGCAAAACCAGGATCATACCGGTACTGCTGACGGCGCTGGCGGCTATTTTCGGCCTGATACCTCTGGGTATCGGATTCAATATCGATTTCATTTCGATGTTTGCAGAACTGGATCCAAAAATCTTCATCGGAGGCGACAGTGCGCGTTTCTGGGCGCCGCTGGCCTGGACGATCATATTCGGACTGATCCTGGCCTTCTTTATGACACTGATCATTGTACCGGCGATGTACCTCATTGCCGAACGACTTCGCCGGCCGATGCGCAGGATGTTTGGCGGCAAATGGATCTCCATGCTGGGCATTCCACCCTTAACGCTGATCTTCCTGCCCCTGATGGTGGTAACGATGGTGAAGCACCGGTTTGATGTAGCACGCAGGAGAAGAAAACCTGTGGCGGAAAAAGCGGGCGAGACCTTCATCGGAAGCTGGTTTTAAGTAAATTGAACATACTTTCAAAACAATCTAATTTGTTGTGCGATGAAAACAAATCATGAAATCGATTACCACCTCCATGGCGAGGAAATGCAATATGTAGAAATTGAACTTGACCCTCAGGAAACCGCGATCGCGGAAGCGGGGTCCTTCATGATGATGGATGAAGGAATAGACATGCAAACCATTTTTGGTGATGGAGCCCAGCCGCAGGGATTGCTGGGAAAACTGATGTCTGCCGGCAAACGTATCCTTACCGGGGAGAGTTTATTCATGACTGCTTTCACCAATATGAGCCAGAATACCAGGCGCGTAAGTTTTGCTTCTCCCTACCCCGGAAAGATCATTCCGCTCGACCTTTTTGAGTTGGGTGGAAAGATGATCTGCCAGAAAGATTCATTTCTCTGTGCCGCTAAAGGGGTTAGTGTAGGGATTGCACTGCAACGTCGGCTTGGCACCGGATTATTCGGTGGGGAAGGCTTCATTATGCAAAAGCTGGAAGGAGACGGTATGGCGTTTGTACATGCGGGTGGTCATGTAACCCGCCGTGAGCTGGCTCCGGGAGAAGTGTTAAAAATCGATACCGGCTGTATTGTAGCCTTTACTCAGCAGGTTGATTATGATATCCAGTTTGTGGGCGGCATAAAAAATACGCTGTTCGGCGGTGAGGGATTATTCTTTGCCACACTCCGGGGACCGGGTTCAGTCTGGATTCAAACACTTCCTATCAGCCGGCTGGCAGGAAGGATCCTGGCTTACGGCACCTACAAGCGTAAGGAAGAAGGAAGCCTGCTGGGTGGAATCGGCAATGTACTCGATGGCGACGGATGGCGATAAATATCCCGTATCGTTTGAATTACATTGCTGCAGCATCGTAAACTTCCTGTCCTCATAAACCTGACCTCTAACCGAAGGCAGTTAACTGAATGCGTTTCCTTTTTCAGCCCAGTGTATAAACCAGTCCAGGCTTTTGGTGCAGGTATGCACCTGATTGTAGCCGGCGGTTGTACAAGGGCGTTATCTACCATGTATTAAAATTTATTCCTATCACTTTACGTCAGTTTTTTCGGTTATTGAAAGATGCCCTGCACGGCAGGGAGCTGGATTTCACCCAGGGAAGCATCAACCGTGGCATATTCCTGCTGGCCGTTCCCATGGTATTGGAAATGGCCATGGAATCGTTGTTTGCCATAACCGATGCCTACTTTGTGAGCAGTCTGGGTAAGCATGCAATCGCAACAGTCGGGCTGACCGAACTCGTGCTCACCCTGGTCTATACTGTTGCGATGGGATTAAGTATGGCTGCAACAGCCCTGGTATCGCGAAGAACGGGAGAAAAAAACCATGATGCCGCAGCACATACCGCAGTACAAACCCTGTACATCGGTGTAACCATCTCCATCCTGATCACCATACCAGGGTTACTGTATCCGCGGGAGTTGCTGGCCATTATGGGTGCCGATCCGGCAGCGATTGAAATGGGTGAAGGGTATATGCGGATTATGATGGGCTTCAATATCGTGATCCTCTTGCTCTTCCTGATCAATGGTATTTTCCGGGGAGCTGGAAATGCCGCCATTGCTATGAAAAGCTTATGGCTGGCCAATGGCGTAAACATCCTTCTTTCTCCGGCACTGATCTTTGGATGGGGACCCTTTCCGGAGATGGGGCTGGACGGGGCTGCCTGGGGAACCGTTATTGGACGCGGTATGGGCGTTGCCTATCAATTTTATTTTCTGATAAAAGGAAATCGTTTGCTGCCGGTTAAAACGCGGCACCTTGCCTTTAATATGGTCATCATCCGCCGGCTGCTGAAAACTTCTGTCGGCGGAACACTGCAGTTCTTCATCTCCTCCTGCAGCTGGATCTTTTTGGGACGGATCATTGCTGAATTTCACAGTGAAGCCATCGGTGGACATACCATCGCGATCCGGATCATGATCTTTGCGCTATTGCCCGCGTGGGGTATGGCCAATGCAGCCGCTACGCTGGTTGGTCAGAATCTTGGCGCTGGTAAACCCGAACGTGCCGAAAAATCGGTTTGGCGCGCCGGACTGCTGAACATGATTTTTCTCGGTATTGTTTCCGTCATATTTATTGCATTTGCTCCCGCCATTGTGAGTTTGTTCAGCAATGACCCTGATGTGCTGGACTATGCTTCAGTGAGTCTCAGGATCGTATCACTG
>JAEYRC010000061.1 GCA_023409675.1 Bacteroidota bacterium | reverse complement strand
TTTTTGCAACAGGCACCTGAAAACAAATACCGGCTTTCCATCGCCCCAGTTGAACGACCATAAAAACGCGACTCCCCCGGCCTGCCCATACCATTGATAAGTAGGGGTTATAATAACCCGAACACGGCGAAAAGGATTCATACCCGCATATTCTGCCGAATCACGGGTGATGCGTATATTGAAAATGCTAAAATCCTCCCGGATGCGATTTTCGATTTCCTGCATCAGTAATTCATTCCCGGTAAATGGTTTGGCATCGATCGGACCGTTCCAGTTCCAGGAAGTTGCAGTTACGAAATGACCGCTGAAATCGAGGTAAACTACGGGTGCAGGAGGTTCGGGTAGGATCACCGGCGTACCCTGACCGGTCACCCGGAGGTTAGTAAGACAAAGCAGTACTATGGATAAAAAGATTCTGATGGTCGGGTTGTTTAGGTTATTCTAACAAGTGTTTGTGCACGCCCTGACGAACCAGCGCATACTGTTTTCCTTTGTTGATCAGCGTATATAAATCATTGAATGACGGATGCAATATTCTTCCGCGAAAAACAATACTGCTGTCTAAACTTATTGTTCGTGAAAGATTCAGTATCGCGCCGGGAAATTTTATTATATCCAGGTTCATCCTTTTTCTTCCATCGCTGTATTCAATTTTTTCGGTAATGATGGCCCGGAAAACAGGATTATTAGGATGCAGTAAACTCACCGTATCGTTAGGTCGATTTGAAAACAGCTGTTCAAGACGAAGAGAATCTATCGGAAATTGCGCCGGCAGGTGCGCAAACAAGGCAGGCTTTTTATCATGCGGATTTCCAGGCCGGGGTTGAGCCGATATTTTGGAAACCATGCCGGCGGTGAGCATGAGCAGGGTTATAAACGGGGTGAGGCGCATAATTAATTTTTACAAAGGCATACGCATCAGCGTGCTGATGATATCGATAGATTATCCTAAATCAATATTGTCCGGTTCCTAACATTACCAACGTACAAGCTTCCTGAAAGTCGATATTGTTTTTACGGGCTAATTCGTACAATTCCTCATTCTCTGTACCCGGATTGAAAATGATCCGTTTCGGAGACAGACTTAAGATATAATCATAATACTGCTTTTGATTGGCGGGGTTGAGGTATAGTGTTACCGTGTCAATACCTTCAGGCATCACTGTGTCTTTCGAAATGGGAACATCTTCCACAACTCCTGTTTTTTTACCTACAGCAACAACCGGATGACCGTAGGCACGTAACCGTTTGATAGCCATATTGCTATATCGGGACGGATTTTCAGAGGCGCCTAAAACAAGGGTTTTTTTCATTTTTACGGATATTTATATACTATATAGACCAAGTTTCAGGCCAAGCGCTGCGCTGAAGACGCCATAAACCTTCATCCCGTTGCAAAAAACTGTCGTTAAAATGGATCTCCATGTGTTTGGCGAATAATCTGCTGTACGATTCCGGGGAAGGGACGTATAATTCTTAGCAGCATATCGGCGGCATGGGGATGATAAAAAATTTTCTGAATGAGTTTTCCGGTTCCCAGCCTGCGGCGAAAATGCCTGTGCCACTTTTGATGATAGTTCTGCTCCATAGTACTCCTGGGAATATCATTCCGCAAAAAGGCCGAAATTTCCTCATAAGCCAGTTTTGATGAATGCAGGGCCATGCTCATGCCATTGCCCGATAAAGGAGCGATCAGTCCGGCGGAATCTCCGGTCATTAAAATATGATCTTCTACCGTAGACTTGTCATCAAACGAAACCTGTGCAATGGTAACGGGCTTTTCAAACAGGAATTCCGCTTCCCTGAACAGCTCATAAAGCAGGGGATTTTTCTGCAACACCTGCTTTTCCATCGCTTCAATTGATCCATGCTGCTGAAGATTAGCCGCATTGGTTAAATAGCAGAGGCAGTACCGGTCCTCTTCTACAGCGGAAATTCCACAATAACCCTGGTTGAACAAGTGAAGGGCAATCAGGTTTTTGGGATGATTGATCCGGATATGATATTTAACCCCGATATAGTTGTTGAGTTGACCGGGTTTTTTCCGGATAAACGGGCGGTTCATCTTAAGGTCGAGGTTACTGCGTTTACCATAAGCGGCTACCGCCATTTTTGCCCTGGTGATTTGTGCAGCAGTTTCGATAATAAATTCTTCCGCTTCGAAATGAATTGCGTCAACTTTTGTATTCATTCGGATTTCCACACCGGCCTGAAGGGCAAGCAGATACAGGCGCTGATCAAGCATATACCGGCTGATGCCATAACCGCCGGGCTTCAGCGGAGAACGGAGGATATTGCCGGCCGGAGAACTGAGCTGAAACTCGGTGAGCAGGGGAAGACCAAGTTCATCGAGGGGCAAGCCCAGTCGGCTCAGGAATCCATGGCTTTCCCGGCTGATGTATTCGCCACAAACCCGGTGAAAGGGATACTGCTCTTTTTCAAACAACACGGTGCGGAATCCTTCCCCTGCAGTCTGAATGGCCAACGCCAGCCCTGCCAGGCCACCACCAATGATCGCCAGGTCGTATTTCATAAGCGGTTAGTGCGAAATTTTTTCATTATCTACTCCTGGATTTATTAACAATAACTAGCCACCGGAAAGCCCACTTCCATTCGGTTGAAAATTGCTGAACTCCCGCCTCTTCCAAACAATTGGTCAGTTCATGCTGTTGGAAGCCGCGAAGTACGGAAAGCGGCGCGTCATTTTTTACCAGGTAACTTTTGGAAAAAAATGCGGTAAGCAGTTTTATGGAATAATAAGCCAGCGGATGCCGGTGCAGGTCATTGATGAAGAAACCCAGCGAAGCATTTGTATCCATCCAGCGAATCAACTCCACATTTTCCTCATTGGTGAAATGATGACAAAACAGGGAACAGAACAGGATATCCGGCTTGATGTCAAACACTACATTCCGGTAATCCTTTTCAATATAAGTGAAGTTCGGAGGGCCGGTCTGTCGGGCATACTGTATACAATTCGTATTGATATCAATACCGGTAAACGTAGCGGGTATGTTTTCTTTTCGGCACCAGCTTGCCAGTGCCCGGAGATTATCGCCACCACCGCTGCCGATTTCGCATATTCGTACAGGTGAGACGGTTATTTCAGGAAGAAGGTGATGTAATGCCTGCACATTGATCCGGTGACCACCAAGAAACCGGTTGATAATTTCCAGTTCTTTCATGTTACGGGCAATATCATTGAAGGGAATGTCATTCCCATCGAGAAGTTCCTTCTGATATGACCGAAGGGCAAATTTCATGCGGCTGATGCGGTAAAGGTTTCTACAGTGAGCCCCGGACCAAATGCTGCTCCGAAAACCCTTTCACCACGGTGTTCAGAACGGTTGATCTGATGCAGTATATTTTTCAGCACAAACAATATGGTGGCGGAAGACATATTACCGTACTCCTTCAGTGTATTATAACTATTCTGTAGTGCAACTTTTGACAGGTTCAGGCTTTTTGCTGTTGCTTCCAGGATTCTGCGGCCACCCGGGTGTATACACCAGTGATGGATAGCCGATGAATGCAATTGCATGGCATTAAGTGCATTGTTCGTTATAACCGAAAGATCGGTTTCAATCAGCTCCGGAATATAACTGCTGAGGGTCATCTGAAAGCCCGAAGAGGAAAGATCCCATGCCATATCTTTTTTACCCTTCTGCACCACTTCTGCATAAAATGAATCCAGGCGCAGGCCTTTGGCCGCGGGATCTCCCGTCATCAGCAGGGCCGCGCTGCCATCACCGAACAACAGCGAAGAGGTCATATTATCGGTTGTGGGTTCGCGTTGAAAATGGAGGGTGCACAATTCCGTACATACGATCATTACCCGTGCCCGGGTATCGGACCGGCAGATGGAATCCGCGATCTTTAGCGCATGGATGGCGGCATAACAACCCATGAAATTCACGGAAGTCCGCGAAATGGTCCTGGGAAGATCAAGCAGTTCAAGAACCTGAAGATCCAAACCGGGTGCACTTAAACCGGTACAGCTTACTGTGATAAGATGGGTGAGTTCTTCAGCCCGGATCTTTCCATCCATACAATTGCGAATGGCATCAACAGAAAGGGAAGGGGCATAACGATTGAAAAACTGCATCCGTTGTTCCAGTGTCGGAACCGGTTCCAGGTTTTCTGAATTGGGATAGAATTTCCATTCGCCTGCAGGCCGGCTGTAATCTGGCAACACGGAATAGCGATAGGCAATTCCACTCTGGTGGTATAAAAAAGATAGTTTTCGCTTGTCCTGTTCATTGAGCGCATACACCTGCTGCATGAATTGCAGGATTTTCATTTGCTCATGGCGGTAAGCTGGAACCGCGGTGCCGATAGCTTGTATTGTACCCATTATGCCGGAAATATTAAGAGTAATAGAAATGCAAGATTCATGCACACTGCCGTGAGCAGGTTCATTTTCATGGTATGACTGAAATCAGCATTGGAGGTATTCAGCCAAACCAGTCTTGCCCAGTAGAAAAAATAAATGGTAACCGGTAACAGCGCTACGGCCAGGTACAAGAAATGCCGGCCCGCTGCTAACTGAAAAAAATACACATACAGGATAACCATTGCCGTGAGGAACAATATACCTGAAAATATAAAAGTTCCCCGGTAGCCCAGAAGCATGCTCAGCGTAGTTACGCCATCCCTCCTATCCGCTTCGTGCTGATAGATCTGCGTTAAGGGATAAAGACTGCCAATCAGCAGGCTACTGGCAAGCATAGGTAAAACCGGTGGCAGCAGCGCTGATTGATTCATTGCTGCAGTGTAAGCAAGATAAAAACAAGCTGCACCCTGGAAAAAGATCACCGTCAGAAAACCAGCGATGGGGTATTGTTTGATCCTGATCCTGCGGTAACTGTAAGCCCGGGAAGCCAGTATGTAGATCAATACGATGACAGCAGTCATTACACCCAGAAAAAGGGCCAGGAGGACGGCTGAAATATCCATCAGCACTGAAAGATAATACAACTGCCGGGTGGGTTGAAGCGGCCGCTCCAAACCTCCGACCGGCCCCGTATCCCGGTCCATATAAGAATTATAGCCATTACTGGAAGGATATACCAGCAGGTGAAGTATGAGAAACATCAACAGGGTGCGATAAGGCTGTATGGAAGTTGCCTGACTGATACCAAATATAAATACCGGCATCAGCAGGAAGGAAAATGGAAACCGCAGGAGTTGTATCGATGATTGTTGCAGCATCTGGGGATATTGGTTGCCGGTATAATTTACCCTATAACAATGTATCCGCAAAAAATACTTACATCAGCGCCATCGGTTTTTGTCCGGTCGAAAGCATGCATCATCATTTCCGGAAACGCGAAATCAGCCAGATGACCAGGGCAACAATAGCTACTACAATAAGTATCCCTGCCCAAATGCCGGCTTCAAATATGTCCCCTACAAGTTCACAGGAACTGAGGGTAGCGGCGAATACAAGCAGAACAGCAAGAATTGAACGGGTTGACGTTACCATAAAGGAAAGTTTAATGGCTTAAATGCAAAAACCTTACCCGGGGGGTAAGGTTTTGTAGTATGATATGCGAATTGCGTTAACGCACTGCCTGCTGCGACCAGCTTCTTCTTCCGGAACGGAAGGGGTTTGCCCTTTTCTTTAACCCCGATGCTGCCGGTGTCATAGACACGGATGGGTCGAAGGTTACGGGAAACGGATGGTCGATTACTACAGGAAGCTCGCGGGAAATCAGTTTTTGAATATCACGCAGGTACATTTTCTCTTCCCGGTCGCACAGTGAAATGGCTTTGCCCGACAAGCCCGCTCTTCCTGTTCTTCCGATACGGTGAACATAAGTTTCGGGAATATTGGGAAGATCGTAATTGATTACATGCGACAGTTGGTCTACATCAATTCCGCGTGCAGCGATATCGGTGGCTACCAGTACACGGGTGTGCCCTGATTTAAAATTGGTCAGAGAGCGCTGACGATGGGCCTGCGACTTGTTTCCATGGATCGCATCGGCTTTGATTCCTGCCTTATGCAGATCGCGGGTAACCTTATCAGCGCCGTGTTTTGTTTTGGTAAACACCAGTGCTGTAACGATGGTGGGGTCAGTTAACAGGTGCGCCAGAAGCGCTTTCTTATCTGACTTCTCAACGAAATAAACCGATTGCTCAATCGTTTCTGCCGTAGATGAAACGGGGGTAACTTCTACTTTCGCGGGATTGAATAATATGGTGTTGGCCAGCATCTGAATCTCACGGGGCATGGTAGCCGAAAAGAACAGTGTCTGTCTTTTTTCCGGCAGCAGGCGGATGACTTTCTTAACGTCATTGACAAAACCCATATCGAGCATCCTGTCGGCTTCATCGAGCACGAATATTTCGATATTGTTCAGGTTAACATGGCGTTGCGCGATCAGGTCGAGCAGCCGGCCCGGAGTGGCGATCACAACATCCACACCACGACGCAGCGCGTCTGTCTGTGCCCGTTGGGGAACACCTCCAAACACCACGGTATGACGGATATTGGTATGCTTACCATAAGCGACAAAGCTTTCGCCAATCTGAATGGCCAGTTCCCGGGTAGGGGTGAGGATCAGGCTGCGAACCTGCTTCGTATTACGCGGGTTTTGGGTAAGCAATTGAAGTATGGGAATTGCAAAGGCGGCGGTTTTTCCGGTTCCGGTCTGGGCGCAACCCAATAGGTCGCGGCCTTCCAGTACTATAGGAATAGCTTGTTGCTGAATTGGAGTCGGGGCAGTATACCCTTCCTGAGAAAGCGCTTCTCTGATAGGCTCAATGAGCTTTAATGATTCGAATGACAATGTCTGTAAAATTTAAAATAAAAAATGTGGTTTGTAGCTGACCACAACGGTAAGATGCATCAGCAGATATCTTACTCTTTATACTACTGATATCGGGGAATTATAGCGATATATTCTGCGGTATTGGAGAGGATACCCGGCAAAGGTACATTAATTTTTCTGTATGTGGATAAATAGTTACAAATCACCCTGTCGAAGTCTCTAATTATCCTGGTTTTAACAGATGTTACGGTTTTTCCAGTGTTTTCAACGCTGAATGGATAGCTTCTTCGGTAAGCCAGTTACCGTTGAGCAGCACACCATTGATCTTCCTGGTGTTTCGGATATCCTCCAGCGGATTAGCGTCCAGCAAAATCAGATCAGCGTATGCACCTTTACGGATAACCCCCAGCTTTTCATCTCCCAGGTAATTACCTATGTTGGCGGTTCCGGTGCGGAGGGCTTCATAATTACTCAGGCCGCTGTTGACCAGGTACTCCAGTTCGTGATGGGTAGATGGTCCGGGAACATTAAAAATTTGTGGCGCATCGGATCCCAATAATAATCCGACACCATGCTGCTGGCAGGCCAGGATAAGCCTGCGCCGTAAGCGGTTATAGGTTTCCGTACCATCAGCAGGCCAGTTGGGATTTTGCATGAAGTCGCGTTTAGCCTTTGCCCAGGCATTGCGCTGATTTGCCGCGATATATTTCATTTCAGGTGCTTCAAGCAATTCTTCTACCGAACGTTCAGATGAAAACCAGCGTTCTGTGAGCGCCTGTGTAGGAAC
>JAEYRC010000036.1 GCA_023409675.1 Bacteroidota bacterium | reverse complement strand
GTTGTAGGTATGGACAACCTCATTACGGGCGACCTGATGAATATCGAACATCTGTTCAAATTGCCACAGTTTGAATTTTATCATCATGATGTTTCCAAATTCATTCATGTACCCGGGCCAATCGATTATATCCTGCACTTTGCCTCTCCGGCAAGTCCTATCGATTACCTTAAAATACCGATACAAACACTGAAAGTAGGTTCACTGGGAACCCATAACTGTCTTGGGCTGGCCAAATCGAAAGGAGCCAGAATACTGGTAGCATCCACATCAGAAATTTACGGCGACCCGCTGGTGCATCCGCAAACCGAAGAATACTGGGGTAATGTTAACCCTGTTGGTCCGCGCGGTGTATACGATGAAGCCAAACGTTTCCAGGAGGCGATCACCATGGCCTACCATAATTTTCACGGTCTGGAGACCCGCATCGTTCGGATCTTCAATACCTATGGACCGAGGATGCGCCTCAATGACGGTCGTGCGTTGCCGGCTTTCATCGGCCAGGCGCTGCGCGGTGAGGACCTCACCGTATTTGGTGATGGATCTCAGACAAGGTCGTTCTGCTATGTCGATGATCTGGTGGAAGGGATCTACCGGTTACTGTTAAGCGATTATCACCTGCCCGTGAATATTGGTAACCCCAATGAAATCTCTTTGCGCGAATTTGCCGAAGAGATCCTGGCGCTCACGGGTTCCACCCAAAAGATCATCTATAAACCACTGCCGGAGGATGATCCGAAACAGCGCAGGCCCGATATTACCAAAGCGCAAACTATTTTAGGATGGTCGCCGCAGGTTAACCGGGCCGAAGGACTGAAAAAGACCTATGACTATTTCGCTTCACTTCCGGAAACAGAATGGTTTAAACAGCCCAAGGAATTTGAACGTAAAAATTAACCGGTAAAAACCTATTAAGATGACTGACGTAAAAAAGAATATCCTGATCACCGGCGGCGCTGGTTTTATCGGTTCACATGTTGTGCGAACCTTTGTAACCCGCTACCCTGCGTACCATATCGTTAATGGTGATGCGCTTACCTATGCCGGTAACCTCGAAAACCTGACCGATATAGAACAAGCCCCGAATTACAGTTTCGAGCGACTGGATATAACTGATGAAAAGGCAGTGGAAGCGGTATTTGAACGCTATCACTTTGATGCGGTGATCCATCTGGCAGCCGAAAGTCATGTAGACCGGTCGATCATCGATCCGCTGGCTTTTGTAAAGACCAATGTACTGGGCACTGCCATATTACTGAATGCAGCCCGCAAGCACTGGAAGAATCAGGCAGAAGGGAAATTATTCTATCACGTTTCTACTGATGAGGTTTATGGTTCTCTGGGAGATGAAGGATTCTTTACCGAAGAAACTCCCTATGATCCGCGCTCGCCCTATTCGGCGTCAAAAGCTGCTTCCGACCATTTTGTCATGGCTTATTACCATACCTACAATCTGCCGGTGGTGATTTCCAACTGCTCGAATAATTATGGATCACATCATTTTCCGGAAAAGCTCATTCCGCTGATGATCAACAATATCCGGCACAATAAGGCTTTGCCTGTTTATGGTAAGGGCGATAACATCCGTGACTGGCTTTATGTTGAAGATCATGCCCATGCTATCGATGTTATTTTTCATAAAGGCCGGACCGGTGAAACCTACAACATCGGCGGAATGAATGAATGGAAGAATATAGACCTGGTACTGTTGCTCTGCCGTATCATGGATAAGAAACTCGGCCGCGAACCCGGAACATCAGAACAACTTATTACCTATGTAAAAGATCGTCCGGGACACGATCACCGCTATGCCATCGATGCGCAGAAGCTCAACAGCGAACTGGGCTGGAAGCCATCACTTCAGTTTGAAGAAGGACTCGAAAAAACAGTAGACTGGTACCTGCAAAATGAAGAGTGGGTGAATAATGTTACTTCAGGTGAATACCAGCATTATTACGACAGTCAGTATACCCGGCGCTGATGCGTTCAGGAATGTAGTTTGAATCATTATTGTACAGAAGACTATGCCATTTATAGAAACTCCTTTTCCCGGATTATTTGTTTTTGAGCCGAAGGTTTTTCACGACGAACGGGGATATTTTTTTGAATCATACAACCAGCAGGTTTTTGAGGCGCAGGGACTAACAGCCGGCTTCGTGCAGGATAATCAGTCGAGTTCTGCTTATGGTGTTATTCGCGGTCTTCACTACCAGTTGCCTCCTTATGCGCAGGCAAAACTGGTACGGGTACTGAGCGGAAGAATTCTGGATGTTGCCGTTGATATCCGTGTTGGTTCTCCGGCATACGGAAAAGTGTACAGCCTTGAATTATCTGCAGAAAACAGGAAGCAACTGTATATTCCTGCCGGGTTCGCGCATGGATTTTCTGTATTAAGTGAACAGGCGGAAGTGCTGTACAAATGCGATCAGTTCTATAATCGCGACAGCGAAGCAGGCATAAGTTTCCAGGATCCCGAACTGAATATCGACTGGAGTATTATTGAAGACCGGCGCTTCATTTCTGAAAAAGACCTGCAGCTGCCTGTATTTCGTGAATGCAGGAACACCTTCACTTTCAATTCCGGGCAATGAAAAAAATCAGGGTGTTGATAACTGGTGCAAATGGTCAGCTGGGCAGCGCACTGACTGAATATTGCGCCCTTAACGAACAGATCGAAACGGTATTGCTGAGCAGAAAAGACCTGGACCTTGCCGTACCGGAACAGATCCCTGCTGTACTTCAGCACCATCAGCCCGATTACCTGATCAATTGTGCGGCATATACAGCCGTTGACAAAGCGGAAGATGATATTGATACGGCCATGCAGGTAAATGGTTTTTCGGTAGGGTTGCTGGCCCGTGAATGTTACAAGCTGAACTGCCGGTTTATACATATTTCCACCGACTATGTTTTTGATGGCCTGAGCGCAGAACCTTATAACGTTGATGATCAGCCCAGGCCGGTCAACGCGTATGG
>JAEYRC010000297.1 GCA_023409675.1 Bacteroidota bacterium | reverse complement strand
CCCTCTGGATTTTCTTTCTCCTCCGGGATCTGACCCAAAAAAGAAATCAGCAGTTTTGGATCTTTTCGGCGATACTGATATTCCTGGTTGGAATAATATATCTGGGAATGTTTTACGTTAAAACCGGAGACTGGTTTTACAGATATACAGTTTTGACAGCAAATCAATATGAAGGAATTTGCGATTTTGCCCGCCTGCCTTTTCTAGAGACCGCAAAACGAATAGGCTATACGTTATGGAATGCTTTTCTATTGAATGGAGATCTGATATTCCTGTATATAGGGCTCTGTGGTTATGTGTATCGAAAGAAAATATTCAGGTCTAAGAAAGCACAAGATATAGCTGTTGCATTTATTATTCTGCTGATTTCGGCCAATTTCATGACCATTTCCTTTACTCATTATGTCCCCCTATGTCATGACCCCAGACATTTTATGTTTCTATTTCCATTCGCAGCAATATTAGGAGCGTATATTATGATGGCATATTACAAAACTCCAAAAGAATTTCCGCTGCTATTAATCGTTTCATGGACAATTACAATATTGGTTTTTATAATTCCATCAGGTGAAACAAAATATATTTACCTCTTAATTTCCCTGGTGCTTTTGCTAACCTATTTTAGAAAATCGTTCAAACTTCATTTTTACAAAGAAACTGGGTTTATTCTCCTTATCGCATTAATATTAATGATTAGGCCAATTAATGATATTTTCCAAAACCGCTTTGCTTTCTATAAGGACCTTAAGGGATTAGTAACCACCAGATATTTAAATAATCAATCCCGAATATTAGTTTTGACAGGAGATGTTTTGACTACAGAAATAAGTGAACATACGCTTCAGTATAAAACAGGAAATATACAGTTTGAACCGTTGAAATCCGGAGCAATTCTGGCAAATAACTATGATACAGTGCATTTACTTGTGAATAAACACAGCACCCCCATTTTACACGACTCTGTTCAGGTTAAATTATTAAATTCTAAAAGTCTGAATATCATTCAGCAGGATGGATTGATAACATTATATGAGATTCAGGACAGGAATATTCTTTTCACACTTCCCAATAATGAAATCCCAGAACAAAAGAAGATTTCAAAATTGTTATCAGAACTAAACAATACATCAAAATAGTATATACGTATTCTGAAAAACTCAGAAATACGGCATAATATAAGAACTTGCCTAATTATTTAAACAAACATATTAAGCAACTAATTTCCAAAACTGATTGGAGGTATACGTACTTAAATTTGTTGTTAAACAAGACAGGCTTGAAAAATATAAATAGAGAGGGTAAATCCTGTCAATTTTATGAACATATTTCATCTCATACAATAAGAAGAACTGCAACCACTACCCTACTGATCATGGGTGTACCCGAAATAATGGTTCGAACGAAATAAGATCAAAAATTGATAGGCAACCAAAATTTAAAACTGATACATCTTAGTTTATATGTGGAGTAAAATTTGCTTGAATAAACGTATAGTGACTACACCTATAGATTCCCATTGCGATTTCAATTGCTCAGGCTAAATTTATTTTTTACTTAACCTTACATGTTGTTAAAAATATTTTCAGTTTATTTATTGACTGGAATACGGCATACTAGTTCACTGTTTGCAGGATTTTTACGTTGAAACTTAACTATTACAGTGTCTCCTTTCTTGCAAGTTGTATTGCATTTTTCGCAAAAACTGCCAGTTACAAAGCCATTAAATTTTTCATTATTGGCATAATAGTAATAATTAAATATGATATTGCCTCTAACTCCTTTATCTAATCCTAAACTAATGCCTTTAGTATATATTGGATCATTATTTAATGATACCTTTTTTAAAATGCCATACGTATAAATTGCTATTATAATTATAATAATAACTATTCCGGTTAGTCCAATTTTTTTTATTATGTACCTTAACATTATTATTTTTCTTTTGCCGTTTCTGAAATACCACTTCGAAGCAACCCGCTTATAAACTCGACTTGAGATTTAATGACTTTCCCCATGGTTTTTGTTATATTCTTGTCGTCAACCCCTTTAACTTTAAATGCTTCTTCTAATGCCTTATTATATTTACCAAATATCACACTAATAGAAGCGGTTGCGAATGCATCAATTCCGGCCTCATCAATATCTTTGTTTAGACCTGCTATTTGAAAACCTTTCTTATTATCATAATCGATCGTTGACTGGAATGCTGTTGAGAGAATTTTTTGAAATCCATTCTTTACTGGCAAATAATTCGAGGCAACATCTATCCAATCTACTTTTCCTGAAACTATCTGTTGAGATGAGGCATCCCAAAAAGCCGAAACAGTACTTTTTACAAAATAACTACCGGCAGCACTTAATTGAGAGGATCCGGCTACGGCAAAAAGTTCTGGTAATGCGACACTTGCTCCCCCAATTATATAGGGTGAGAGTGCAATTCCACCCATAATCATTCCACCTTTTCCCGCATCTCCATATATTTTTATTTTATTCTCGCGAACTATATTTTGATTTTCTTCCACCTGTTCAGAAATGCTTCTTCGAGAGTCAAAACGACCATAATTACTGTTAGCTGCATTATTTCCATCCCTTAATTTGTCAACGACACTCTCTCCTCTTTTGGGTGTTAATGCAGCTTTAGCCTGCCAAAACCACAACTTCCATTGAGCTGTACTTGCTTCTTCACCATCTAAGTCAGTTGCTTGAATAGGTGTATTTGAAGAGAACTGGTATGGCGTTAGCTCTGGATATCCTTTCGTCAATGGATCCACACTCAAAAACCTCCCCAATCTCCCGTCATAAATCCGCATTCCATAATCCTGCTGATTCCCCTCACCTTTCACCTCGTTATCGTTCTCTTTCCCATTAAACCCATACCGATATAACCCACTTCCTTCTCCACCGTTTCCGCCAACCGCCTCCGGATCGATATAGGCCACAAAAGCATCGCCCACACCACTTTCAAAGCCCGGCAGAAATTCAATGCTTTCGGTAGCGACATATTCCACGGGCTGATTACCGCTTCGGTTATCGACGATTAGATTGGCTAAGATACCATAACCGCCTTCCGTCCATTCCCCCTGTATCAAAGAGCCGCTGCGTCCCGGCATCAGCATACCAAACGGATACTGAACTTATCTGATGAGAATCATAGTCAGTCTGACTCTCCACGTTTAGTCATATAGGTTAAATGTACCTAAAATAGATCAAAAACGAAATATTTGATACCGTTTTATGTATAATTTCCAAACCTTAAATCTCGTCAAAAACCTGGATTATTAAATAGATGAATATAAAATATCACTTCATGCAATTTAGATTTCCATTGCTAACAGCGTTTAATCAATGACATGAAAATTCTACACCAATATGATATTGCCTTCCGGTACCTTTTATAGCAAGTTGGGTATATCCGGTAGCCAACCCGTCTTCCAACGTTAGCATTGGTAAAAAATTACCGCTTTGATTCTTATAAATATGCAAAGGGGTTGCCGGACTAGTTGTACCAATACCAGCAGGACCTGTATATCATAGCTGTAAAAGCTGGCCGTATTATAGGATGCTGAAGCCGTATCCGTATACCATACAT
>JAEYRC010000296.1 GCA_023409675.1 Bacteroidota bacterium | reverse complement strand
CCCTCTGGATTTTCTTTCTCCTCCGGGATCTGACCCAAAAAAGAAATCAGCAGTTTTGGATCTTTTCGGCGATACTGATATTCCTGGTTGGAATAATATATCTGGGAATGTTTTACGTTAAAACCGGGGACTGGTTTTACAGATATACAGTTTTGACAGCAAATCAATATGAAGGAATTTGCGATTTTGCCCGCCTGCCTTTTATAGAGACTGCAAAACGATTAGGCTATACATTATGGAATGCTTTTCTTTTGAATGGAGATATGATATTCCTGTATATAGGGCTCTGTGGTTTTATATACCGAAAGAAAATATTCAAGTCGAAGAAAGCACAAGATATTGCTCTCGCATTTATTATTGTGCTGATTTCGGCAAATTTCATGACCATTTCCTTCACTCATTATGTTCCCCTATGTCATGATCCCCGACATTTTATGTTTCTATTTCCATTCTCAGCAATATTAGGAGCGTATATTATGATCGCCTATTATAAAACTCCAAAAGATTTTCCCCTTCTCTTAATTGTTTCATGGACAATTACAATATTGGTTTTTATCATTCCATCAGGTGAAACAAAATATATTTATCTCTTGATTTCCCTGGTGCTTTTGGTAACCTATATTAGAAGTTCATTGAAGTTTCACTTTTACAAAGAAACTGGATTTATTCTCCTAATCACATTCATATTATTGATCCGGCCCGTGAATGATATAATTCAAAACCGCTTTGCTTTTTATAAGGATCTTAAAGGATTAATAACAGAGAGGTATTCAAATATTCATTCACGTATATTGGTTTTGACTGGCGATGTATTAACAACTGAAATAAGCGAACATACGCTTAAGTATGTAACCGGAAATATACAGTTCGAACCGTTGGAATCCGGAGCAATTCTGGCAAATAACTATGATACAGTGCATTTACTTGTGAATAAACACAGCACCCCCATTTTACACGACTCTGTTCAGGTTAAATTATTAAATTCAAAAAGTCTGAATATCATTCAGCAGGATGGATTGATAACATTATATGAGATTCACAATAACAACATTTTATTTAGCCTTCCGGACAATGAAATACCACAACAAAAGAAAATAAAAACTTCGATAAAGAAGTAGGAAATCATCAGTTCTTTGAACTCAAAAATTACTCACTGACTTGTTGAGCAATTTGGGTCGTTTTGACAAAGTCCGAACACAAAAAAGCCTGCAAATACACGATTTGCAGGCTTCTGACATTCTTTGACATTGATTTTTGTGGAGGTGAGGGGAATCGAACCCCTGTCCAAACATATTCATCAAACGCTTTCTACATGCTTATTCCGCTATTGATTGTCGGGAAAAAACAGGAAGCGGACAAACCGATCTTTTCCGTAGCTGGATGGTCTTAAGCGTCAGGCACAGCCTGGTGACGCAGCATCCTGAGTTTGTTTTGAGTCGGCGGTGTGCAAGGTATCAG
Organism: Bacteroidota bacterium; assembly: GCA_023409675.1. Classification (GTDB taxonomy): domain Bacteria; phylum Bacteroidota; class Bacteroidia; order Chitinophagales; family Chitinophagaceae; genus Flavitalea. The sequence goes on along the minus strand of JAEYRC010000296.1, from coordinate 2,625 downwards.
GCCAACCTGCATTCACGGCCCTAATGACTACTTAATCACTGATTAGGCAGCCATGGCATACTGAGTATTGCCATTTGAATTGTTGAATATTCAGATTAACGAGCTAATATATCCAACGCTCGGCATGCTTACACGTTCAAAGACCTATGCTGTCAAAACCGGGCACCCCCGGGAATGCGAAATTAATGCATTTCCCGCAGATGGCGCAGATTGAGGGCAGATTAGCGCGGATATTATAGCCTTTTACATCTGCGCAAATCTGCTTAAAATCCCCGCCATCAGCGGGAAACTGTATTTGTATTCTACCGGAAAAACCGCCAAAAATCCAGTCCAATGGCATAGGCCATTAGCCCCAGCAACAGGATCATTCCCACCATCTGGGCATATTCCATAAACTTCTCTCCCGGCTTGCGGCCGCTGATCATCTCATATAAGGTGAACAATACATGGCCGCCATCGAGCGCAGGGATGGGCAGAAAATTCATAAAAGCAAGTACAATACTCAGTAGTGCGGTCATGTTCCAGAATCGCTCCCAGTCCCACTCTGCGCCAAACATGTTACCAATGCTTAAAAAACTTCCCAGCGATTCCTTGGCTTCTACCTCTTCAGAAGTGAACAGCAACTTGAAGTTCTTCAGGTTCATCACCAGGGTGTTCCAACCCTTACGAATACCCGCAGGAATCGATTCGAGGAAACCGGCTTTTTCATAGTATGCCCCCGCCATCTCATCGGCATTTACAAAAAACCCGATAGAACCGGCAGAATCCGTTTGCGCTTTTACCAATACTGTATCGCTTCCCCGCAATACATTCAGGTCAACCACCTGATTGGGATATTTTAACTTTTCCACCCGGTATTCATCATAAAACTGAACCGGTGTATTGTTGATCGAAAGTATAAGGTCACCACCGCGCAGTTCATCCTGCGTAAATTTTGCAAGTTGAGGCAACACAGTATCCACCACCGGTACAACACGCGGTTCTACAAATTGCGCCTTCGAACGAATGAGACTTTTAACGGTTCCTGCCGGGATAGGCAGGGACATTGCCTGACCGTTCCGGATAATGCCTACCTCTTTAGCCTCATTCAGGATGAGATCACGGGTAAGCTCATAAAATTCATTCACCGGCTGACCGCCCAGGCTGGTAATCTGGTCGCCATTTTGTAACCCCACCTTTTCACTGATCGGGTTAACCGCTATTCCGTGTTGTAATTTATCGAGTGGCAGTGTTCGTTCGCCCCAGACAAACAATATCATGGCAAAGATCAGGAAACCCAGGATGAGGTTAACCGTTACCCCGCCAATCATGATGATCAGCCGTTGCCAGGCCGGTTTACTCCGGAATTCCCAGGGCTGGGCAGGTTGCTTCATCTGCTCCTTATCCATACTTTCATCGATCATCCCGGAGATTTTCACATAGCCACCCAGGGGCAGCCAGCCAATACCATATACAGTATCACCGATCTTCTTTTTGAAAAGGGAGAACCAGGGATCGAAGAACAGGTAGAATTTCTCTACCCGGCATTTAAACCATTTTGCAGGTAGAAAATGCCCTAACTCATGCAGTACTACTAATATCGATAAACTCAAAATAAGCTGGCCGGCTTTAATTCCTACCGTTGACCAGTCAATAGCTAATAATGTCATATCAGACGAATCCCGTCACCTTCGGGGTTTTTATTTAAGGGGGCAAATATCGCTTAAAATTACCGGTTAATTAACAGGCTTAATTGTTAATCTTGCCATTTGACCTGAGCTGTTCATCACTCATTTCTCCTCAATATTTATTATAATTGAATAAGTGAGGCGGCAAACTCGCGGGCTTCGGCATCACTTTCAAAATATTCTGACAGGGTGGGTTCGCTGATGAAGCGCACATGGTCCATGGTTCGTTCAATAACATCCGTCATATCCAGAAAGCCGATCCGGTTGCGCAGAAAAGCATAAACCGCAATTTCATTGGCCGCATTCAGCACACAGGGCAGGTTGCCGCCTTTTTCCAACGCGGTGGTGGCCAGGGCAAGATTCCGGAAGGTTTTAGTATCTGGTTCTTCAAACGTTAATTGCGCGGGCTTGCGGAAATCGTAGCGTGGAAAGTCATTTTTGATCCGGATGGGAAATGCCATCGCATACTGAATGGGCAGCTTCATATCCGGCAGTCCCATCTGCGCTTTGATGCTGCCATCTTCAAACTGTACCATGCTGTGAATAATGCTTTGCGGATGCACCATTACCTGCACCTGTTCAGGTGCAAGGTTGAACAGCCAACGGGCCTCTATCATCTCCAGTCCTTTATTCATCAGCGTGGCAGAATCGATCGAAATCTTTGCACCCATGCTCCAGTTCGGGTGTTGCAGGGCATGATCGCGCTTTACATTGACCAGGTAGTTGGGTTTTTTTCCCAGGAAAGGACCACCCGATGCGGTTAGAATGATCTTTTCAATTTTGTTGCGCGTTTCCCCTACCAGACACTGAAAGATAGCCGAATGTTCTGAATCAACCGGTATAACCGGCACCCGTTTCTCCACAGCTTTTTTCATAACGATATCACCAGCCACCACCAGGGTTTCCTTGTTGGCCAGTCCAATCGCCTTTCCTTCTTCAAGTGCACGCAGTGTGGGCC
>JAEYRC010000292.1 GCA_023409675.1 Bacteroidota bacterium | reverse complement strand
GCTTTGAGCTGGGTGAAGAAAAAGGCAGTGCCTCCATAAAGAAGTCCATTGGTTCCGCCTTCATTAACGGCGGTTGTCGCGAATACTCCGGTCATCAGCATTCCGGCCATTCCACCAATTCCGTGGCAGGGAAACACGTCTAGCGTATCATCGAGTTTCGATTTTGTGCGGTAATGAATAGCGATATTGGAGACGATAGAGGCAAATACCCCAATAAATATACTTTGAGGGATAGCAACAAAACCTGCAGCCGGTGTGATCGCTACCAGCCCAACTACAGCGCCGATACAAAATCCGAGTACAGAGGGCTTTTTCCCTTTCAATACATCGAAGAACATGAAGGAAAGTCCGGCTGCAGCGGCGGCAACATTGGTGGTAAAGAATGCTGATGCGGCAAGACCGTTAGCACCCAGTGCTGAGCCCGCGTTGAATCCAAACCATCCAAACCACAGCAGGCCGGTACCGATCAGGACATAAGGGATATTAGCCGGAGGAATCGTTTGTTTATTGAGGTGAGCCTGGCGGCGCTTCAGTACAATGGCTCCGGCGAGGGCGGCGCAGCCCGCGGAAATATGTACCACTGTTCCACCGGCGAAATCGAGTACGCCCATATTGAACAGGAAACCTTCCGGATGCCATGTCCAGTGCGCGATAGGAGCATACACCAACAGGCTGAATAAAACGATAAATACGATATAGGAGGTAAAACGGATCCGTTCAGCCACTGCTCCAACCACAAGCCCGGGTGTGATAATCGCAAACATCAGTTGGAACACGGCAAATAACGCCAGCGGAATGGTTGGCGCCAGGCTCCAGGGTGCACCGGAACTGACATCTTTAAAGAAAAGGAAGGTACCCGGATTTCCAATAAACCCTCCGATGGATTCACCAAAGCAAAGGCTAAAACCGATAGCGACCCATAACACACTCACCACACCGGCCGCTACCACACTTTTGATCATGGTGGATAATACATTCTTGCGATGCACCATTCCCCCATAAAAAAAGGCCAGTCCGGGGGTCATCAGAAATACCAGCGCGGCGGCGGTTATGACCCAGGCTATATCGGCAGCGTTGTAGACCGCGGAGCCATCAAAAATTGTTTGAGCAGGGATAAAAACAGCCGTCAGGGCCAGGGCAGCCAGTACCAGGAATGGTGCCGCCTGCTTGAGGGAGGTGTTTCGCATTGCAGTAAATTTTGGTTATTAAATAAATTCTAATATGAATTGATAACCGAAAACTACTGTTTTTAATTCTATTTTAATATGGTTTGTTTATATATTTTTATTAATAATATTTAGAAACTACATTTCCCGCAGATATCGCTGATTTGAGCAGATGAGCGCGGATAATACAGTTCCGGCAGATAGCGCAGATTTTCCGCAGATTTTCGCGGATTAAGCTAAAATGTAAGTAGCGAGATCAGCAATGAATCAATATATGTAATTATTTTTAATATAAAAATCCCGGCGTAAAGCCAGGATTTGTTTGAATGTTTCGGTTGGTTGTGTCGATTTTAGCGCAAAACGGCAGAACGGTCGCGGCTTTCCAGCACAGTTTCTCCCATCAGAAAGAGGTCGACCTGGCGGGCACATTCCCTGCCTTCACTGATCGCCCATACCACCAGCGACTGGCCGCGACGCATGTCGCCAGCGGAAAAGATTTTTGGAATACTGGTTTGATAACTGGTCTCGGGTGCTTTTACATTACCCCGCTCATCGAACTCTACGCCGATTTCCGTTAATAAGCCAGCGGGTTGCGGATGCAGAAAACCCATGGCCAGCAATACCATATCACAGGGTAAAACGCGTTCTGTTCCTGCTATCTCCGTAAAGCGGACCGGCCTGCCTTCAGGAGAGAACTCCCATTCCAACTCGGCTATTTTTAAACCGGTAAGCTTACCCTGATCGTCTGCTATGAATTCTTTGGTAGTTATAGCCCACTGCCTCGCACAACCTTCTTCATGACTCGATGTGGTTTTAAGCAGCATGGGATATGTAGGCCAGGGCATATAGGGCGTGCGTTCTCCCGGAGGCTGAGGCATCAGCTCAAACTGTGTTACACCTGCTGCCTGCTGACGCACAGAGGTACCCACACAATCGGAACCGGTATCTCCCCCACCAATGACTATCACCTGCTTTCCGGTTGCCAGCAACTGTTCGCCCGTAAGTTCTTTTTCGCCGACACGCTTATTCTGCTGACTGAGAAAATCCATCGCATAATGAATTCCGGATAATTCCCGACCGGGAACCGGCAGATCACGGGGAACGGATGAACCACCCGCGAGAACGATCGCGTGATAATTTCGCACCAGGTCTTTTACCGGAACATTCTGCCCGACATGCGCATTGCACTCGAACTGAATTCCTTCCTGCTTCAGAATTTCTATCCTGCGGTCAATTACCCATTTTTCAAGTTTAAAATCGGGTATACCATACCGTAATAACCCACCCGGACTGTCATCTTTTTCAAAAACAGTAACCTGGTGTCCGGCCTGGTTAAGTTGCGCTGCAGCGGCAAGTCCGGCAGGACCTGAACCCACCACAGCAATTTTTTTACCGGTACGTGAAATCGGCTGCCGGGGCTGAACAAAGCCCTTTTCATAGGCGACTTCAATAATATGTTTTTCAATTTCTTCAATGGCCACCGGCGGTTGATTGATCCCCAGCACACAGGAACTTTCACAGGGCGCCGGACAGATTCGTCCGGTAAACTCGGGAAAATTATTCGTGGCTGACAGGATCTCATAAGCTTCATACCAGCTTTTCCGGTATACGGCATCATTGAATTCAGGAATGATATTTCCCAGGGGGCATCCACTGTGGCAGAAAGGCACCCCGCAATTCATGCAACGCGCGGCCTGATGATTTAACTCAGCTTCCGGATAAAGGGATACGAATTCCCTGTAATCATTGCGCCTTTCCGCTACCGGCCGCTTTGCCGGTAATACCCGTGTAAATTCTAAAAATCCGGTTGGTTTACCCATCCCTCTGTAAGATTAAATTAGTTGAACAATTTTTCTAACGTGCAAGCACAGCCGGTTGTCGCGATTGAAGCGCCCGCTTGTAATCTGACGGAAACACTTTTACGAAATTCCTGAGCTGATTTTCAAAATCATCAAGCAGGAAGCGGGCAACAGAACTGCCGGTTTTCTCAAAATGCATGCGGATCATTGACTGCAGGTAGGCCGCATCTTCAGGATCCGTTGTTTCCAGCCCGATCATTTCCATGTTGCAATTGGTGCTGAAGGTTCCCTTCACATCGTAAACATAGGCCAGTCCACCACTCATGCCGGCGCCAAAATTCCGGCCGGTTTCACCCAGAATGATAGCTGTACCACCTGTCATATATTCACAGCCATGATCACCAACGCCTTCCACCACCACTGTAGCTCCCGAATTACGAACGCAGAAGCGTTCTCCCGCCTTACCACGGATAAATGCCCGCCCTGAAGTAGCTCCATAAAAGGCCACATTGCCAATGATTATATTATCTTCCGGCACATAACCCGCACGCTTATCGGGATAAACAATAAGTTCAGCGCCGCATAATCCTTTTCCAAAGTAGTCATTCGCATCGCCTTCAAGTTCCTGCACTACCCCGCGGGTATTGAACGCGCCAAAGCTTTGTCCGGCTGTTCCGTTGAACCGGAAATGAATGGTGCCCTCGGGCAATCCCGCGCCCTTATACCGCTTCGAAATTTCATTCGACAGCATGGTTCCGGTGCTTCGGTTGGTATTGATGATATCCAGGCTGGCATGCACCTGCTGGCCTTTTTCCAGGGCAGGTGTTGCGAGTTTCAGTAAGGTCCAGTCGAGAATATCCGCCAGGCCATGATCCTGCTCTTCCATTTTGTGCAGACCTGTATACAATGAAGCGGGTTCTTTGTACAATACGGGCGACAAATCAAGATGCCGGTATTTCCAATGGGTAACATTTTCCCGGGGTTCGAGAAAATCAACCTGACCCACCATTTCATTGATGGTGCGGAAGCCAAGTTCAGCCATAATTTCACGCAGTTCCTGCACAAGGAAGCGGAAGAAATTGACGACGTGATCAACATTACCCGAAAAGCGTTTCCGCAGGTCCGGATCCTGAGTGGCTACTCCAACGGGACAGGTATTTAAATGACACTTGCGCATCATAATACAACCTTCTACGATCAATGCCGCTGTAGCAACTCCCCACTCTTCAGCGCCAAGCAGTGTAGCGATAGCGATGTCCCGCGCCGTCTTCATCTGTCCGTCGGCCTGAACGATAACCCTGCTGCGCAGTTTATTACGAACCAGCGTTTGGTGCGTTTCTGCAAGACCCAGTTCCCAGGGCAAGCCTGCATGTTTGATGGAACTTATCGGAGAGGCGCCTGTTCCTCCATCATGGCCGGATATCAAAATAACATCCGCTTTCGCTTTTGCGACACCGGCCGCAATCGTGCCTACACCGGCCTTCGAAACCAGTTTTACATTAATACGGGCAGAGCGGTTAGCATTTTTAAGATCGAAGATCAATTGAGCAAGATCCTCAATGGAATAAATATCGTGATGTGGAGGCGGTGATATCAACCCCACTCCCGGTGTCGAATGACGGGTCTTTCCGATAAACTCATCAACCTTATCACCGGGCAACTGCCCTCCTTCTCCGGGTTTGGCACCCTGTGCCATTTTTATCTGGAGTTCATCCGCTTCGGTAAGGTAATAACTGGTAACGCCAAATCTTCCGGAGGCTACCTGCTTGATGGCGCTGCGCATTGAATCGCCATTGTTCAGCGGAATATAGCGCGATTCATCTTCACCACCTTCACCTGTATTGCTTTTTGCGCCAATACGGTTCATGGCTATAGCCAGTGTGGTATGGGCTTCCCAGGAAATAGACCCGAAACTCATAGCACCGGTGGCAAAACGTTTCAAGATCGCTTCTGCCGGTTCTACTTCATCTATAGAAACTGACGCGCGGTTCTGCCTGAACTGAAATAAACTTCTAAGGGTACAGGCTTTTTCGCTCTGCTCATTCACCAGCTTTGAATACTTCTTATAGATTCCGTAATCATTCATCCGGGTGGAATACTGCAGCAGGTGAATGGTTTGCGGATTGAATAAATGAAACTCGCCTTTGCGTTTCCATTGATATATACCGCCTACGGGTAACCGATCTATCGGGCGGTCTTTTTTGCTGAAGGCAAAGGAGTGCTTGGCCATAGCTTCCCTGGCGATTTCATCCAGCCCAAGACCTTCAATCCTCGATACCGCATTCGTAAAATAGGTATCGACCACCGAACGGTTGATGCCGATGATCTCAAATATCTGTGCACCCTGGTACGATTGCAGGGTGGAAATTCCCATTTTAGAGAATACTTTCAGCAGCCCGTCACGCACTGCTTTGATATAATTTTTCTTCAACTGATCCGCATCAAGTGCTGATTCAAGTTTGCCGCTGAGTTTCATATCCCGGATGGAGGATAAGGCCAGGTATGGATTGATGGCGGTGGCGCCAAAGCCAATAAGGCATGCAAAATGATGCACTTCCCAAACATCGCCTCCTTCAACAATGAGGCCCACATTTCCGCGCAATCCTTTACGGATCAGGTGATGGTGAACCGCAGAAACCGCCAGTAGTGTAGGAATCGGGGCATGTTCTGAATCAACCGAACGGTCGGTTAATATCAACACTTCAAATCCATCCTGAACAGCATCTACAGCATAACGGCATACCCTGTCGAGACCCGCTTTCAGCGAGCCGGGTTTACCATCAGCCCTAAAATAACATTGAAGGGTTTTGGCCTGAAAAATACCGGTATCGATGCTTCGGATCTTTTCCAGTTCATGATTGTTCAGTACCGGATGTTCAAGTCCGAGGGTATGACAGCTCAGCGGATCCTCATTGAGCAGGTTACCATTATTGCCAACAAATGTAGCGAGCGACATGACCATCCGTTCCCG
>JAEYRC010000277.1 GCA_023409675.1 Bacteroidota bacterium | reverse complement strand
TGTGGCAGCCAGTCCACTGATGGCAATGCCGGTGAATTTATCAGCTTTACCCCTGGTCATCTGGGCATATACCGAGATCACATTCATCTGGCGAAAACCCAGCAGGTCGGTGGTCATCCGGCGCCTTAGGGGAAATGAAGAACCATAGCCAGCGCCGGAACCCAGCGGATTTTTATCTGCGACATTGTATGCGGCATAGACCAGTTCCATGTCATCAACCAGACTTTCGGCATAAGCGCCAAACCATAGGCCAAAGGAAGAGGGCATCGCCATCTGCAGATGGGTATAGCCGGGGAGCAGTTTTTCCTTATGTTGTTCGCTAAGCCCGATCAGCAGATCGAACAATTCCGACACCTGGTTTTTTATTGCGCCCAGTTCATCTTTCAGGTAAAGCTTGATATCTACCGCCACCTGATCATTACGGCTTCTGCCGCTGTGGATCATTTTTCCGGCTTCCCCGATACGCTGGGTGAGCATGAATTCCACCTGCGAATGAATATCTTCCACATCCGGTCCGATCTCAAAATTACCAGCCTCAATTTCCGCCAATATCGTTTCCAGTTCCCGAACGGCAAGGTCAGCCATATCAGACGGCATGATGCCAGCCGCACCCAGCATTTTAACATGCGCTATCGAACCTTTCACATCATAGGGCGCTAACAGGAGATCAAAATCCTTATCTCTGCCCACAGTGAATTTTTCAATGCGTTGCGATGTGCTGGTATTTTCTTTATTCCACAGTTTCATATGTCAGTTGTTGAAGTCCGCACTAACAGCGGATCGAGTAATTGAATATATAGCGCAATTCCCTGCCGGATCTCATCAAGATAAATAAATTCATCGGCCGTATGGCTTCGGGCCGAATCGCCCGGGCCGATCTTCAGGGCAGGAAACGGCATCAGGGCTTTATCAGAGCTGGTTGGAGAGCCATAACAACTCAGGCCCGCACTTAATCCAGACTTAACCACCGGATGCTCCATAGAAATGGCCGATGATTTTAACCGCATACTCCTGGGTTCAAGTATACTGGTCATATTTGAGCGCAGGATGTCCAGGATCTCTTCAAATGTATACAATTCATTCACCCGGGTATCAATTACAAATCTGCACCGGTCGGGAACTACATTATGGGCCTTATTTTCCGTACTAATTACCGTAACATTGGCCTGAACCGGACCAAGCAGGGTCGATACCCGGGGAAACTGGTACTGGTTCAGCCATTGTATGTCATCAACGGCGATCCGAATGGCATTCAGACCTTCATTGCGTGCGGCATGACCGGCTTTGCCCCGCGCCTCCGCATCAATGACCATCAGTCCGCGTTCAGCCACCGCCATCTGCATGAGGGTAGGCTCGCCAACCAGTGCAAAGGATATGGCGGGCAATGCGTGCAGTACCGATTCTATACCCCCGCTGCCGGAGATTTCTTCTTCAGCAGAAGCCACCAGCATGATGTTGTAGTTCAGCCCGGGCTGATCATAATAATGAATAAAACAGCCGATCAGCGCCACCAGTGGCCCGCCTGCATCATTACTGCCCAGTCCGAACAGTTTGCCGTCTTCCACTTCCGGTAAAAAGGGATTGCGGCTGTACGACTCATTCGGTTTTACGGTATCATGATGTGAATTCAGTAGAAGTGTGGGTTTGGCCGGATCCCAGTGTTTGTTCGACACCAGAATATTATTACCGATTGTTTGGAAGGGTATGGAACGCTCTTTGAAAAAATCGCTGATAAGCGCAGCAGTCCCGGCTTCCTCCCGGCTGAATGAAGGAGTGGCGATCAGCTTTTTTAACAGCGAAACGGCATTATCGAAAATAGGATCGGAAGTAGTGGTGGACATTTTGATGATTTTCAATTCAGCTTATTGTTGTTCCGGCTCGTCCCGCTACCAGATCATCCAACGCTTCCGCTTTTCCGATAAGTACGCGTTTTACTCCCGAACCCAGCGCTTCGAAAGCATTCTCAAGTTTGGGAATCATGCCCTGAAAGATCCGCTTTTCCGCAATCAGCTGAACAAACAGTTCACGGCTGAGATTGGGTATTACCGTCGATTCGTTCTCCGCATCCCGCAGCACTCCGGATTTCTCAAAGGTATACAAAAGGTTTACGCGGTAAAACGGGGCCAGAGCCCTTGCGATTTCCTGGGCTATGGTATCCGCATTGGTATTCAGCAACTGTCCCTCCCCGTTATGTGTTACCGGCGCGATCACCGGAAGATAATGATCATTCAGTAAGCGGGTAATTAGTTCAGTATTGACTTGTTGCACATCACCTGCGAAGCCATAGTCGATGGTAGTGGCTTTTCTTTTTTCTGCGAGAATCAGGTTTCCGTCGGCACCGCTGAGGCCTATCGCGTTGCAGCCGAGATGCTGTAAGGCGGCAACAACATTTTTATTGATATATCCGGCATAGACCATAGTTATGATCTTCAGGGTTTCCGCATCGGTGATACGGCGTCCATGAATCATCTGCTGCGGAATGGCCAGCCTGTCGGCCAGTTCTGTTGCCAGTTTCCCTCCTCCATGTACCAGAATTTTTTTTCCCTTGAGCTGTGAAAAATTGTGAAGAAACCTGCCCAGTTGCGCGTCATCATCGATAATGTTACCGCCAATCTTTACAATGTACAGTTCATTCGCAGATTCAGAAAGTGCCATAACTTTTTATTTCGGTCAGCGGGTTGTGGATTTAAGTATTTCACTGATAACCGCCTGGGCCGCCCAGATCCGGTTTCCGGCCTGACGGGTAACAATGCTGTTGCTGCTGTCAAGAATTTCATCACTGAGTTCAACATTCCGACGAACCGGCAGGCAGTGCATTACCTGCGCATTGCGGGTGGCGGCTATTTTTTCATTGGTGAGCATCCATTCGGGATCATTGCTGTAGATGCGGCCATAGTCTTTATAGGTACTCCAGTTCTTAACATACACATAATCCGCATTGCGCAGGGCTTCATCCTGATCGTGCAGGATCGTTGCTCCCCGGGTGAATTTTTCATCCAGCTCATAATCTTCAGGATGCGTTATGATGAATTCAGCCTGACCCCAGGCGTTTATCCACTGCGCAAAACTATTGGCAACACACTGCGGCAACGCCTTTACATGAGGTGCCCAGCTTAACACTACCCGCGGCCGGGTAATACCGGCAGGAAGGGTTTCCTGTATGGTGATAATATCTGCAAGGCTTTGAAGTGGATGAAGGGTCGCGCTTTCAAGACTGATAACGGGAATACCGGCATAGCGGATAAACTGGCTGATATACAATTCGCTGTAATCTTCCTCACGATTCTTTAATCCGGGAAATGTTCTGATACACAAGATATCGAAATATTTTCCCATGATCGGCGCGGCATCTTTTACATGTTCTACCGTATTGCCGCTCATGATCGCTTCTTCTTCAAATTCAAGTGACCAGCCTTCCTGACCAACATTGAACACAATGGCCTCCATACCAAGGTGCTGGGCGGCGATCTGAGTACTCAGTCGGGTACGCATGCTCGGGTTCAGAAATAATAAACCGATTCGTTTGTGCCTGCCAAGTGTCTGATCCCTGTACGGATCAGCTTTATACTTCAGCGCCTGCTGAACAAGTGCGTTAATATCACGCACATCATCAACCGAAATAAAGTTCTGCATCTATGCTTCTTTGGTTTGTGTTGAACAAAGGTGGATAATTTCTTTTGCTATGCCATCGAGGAAAAGAGCGGTTTCTTCTTCCCTGATGGCCAGTGATGGCAGCAACCGGATCGTATTCGGTTTGGCCTCCCCGGTAAAAATAAACTGCCGGAACAGCAGGTCTTTGCGTAAGGTTTTAATTTCATCCGGCACATCAAATCCGATCATCAGGCCCTTACCGCGGATATTCGTTATCATAGGCAGGCCGGCCAGTTCGCGCATGAGTTTTTCACCACTAATCGCAGCGTTCTCCATCAGTTTTTCTTCCTGCATCACTTCCAGTACGGCAAGTGCAGCGGCACAGGCCAGGTGATTTCCCCCGAATGTAGTCCCCAGCATGCCGTGTTTGGGCCTGATGTGTGGCGCGATAATAATGCCGCCAATGGGAAATCCATTGCCCATACCTTTTGCCATCGTATAGATATCGGCGTTAGTGCCGGAATGATCATGCGAGAAAAAGCGTCCTGTACGACCGTATCCGCATTGCACACTGTCGGCAATATATACAGCACCATACCGGTCACAAAGCTCCCTGATGAGCTGTAAAAAACGGGGTGAAGCCACCCTGATGCCACCGACGCCCTGTATGCCTTCAATGATTACCGAAGAGATCATATCGCCCTGTTCGCGGAAAGCTTTTTCCAGGGCCTCCTCATCATTGAAGGGAAGCATGATAACATTAGGGTTCTCGTTTACCGGCGCAATGATCGCGGGGTTATCTGTTACGGCTACGGCAAGAGAGCTTCGTCCATGGAAGCCTTTTGAAAAGGCTACGATTTTTTTCCGTCCATTATGAAAAGAAGCCAGCTTAAGCGCGTTTTCATTGGCCTCAGCGCCGGAATTACACAGAAAGAGCGAGTAATCTGTTTTTCCCGATACCCGTCCCAGCAATTCAGCCAGTTCTTCCTGCAGCGGTATCTTAATGGAATTGGAATAGAAACCTACCCGGTTTAACTGGTTGGTTAACCGGTTCACATAGTGCGGATGTCCATGACCGATAGAAATGACGGCATGACCGCCATACATATCCAGGTACTGCTGTTCATTTTCATCCCAAACATAGGAACCATGGGCCCGGGTTATAGTGATATTATTGAGCGGATAAACATCAAAAAGCGTCATAAGCGGTTATTGAATCAGTGAAAAATCCGGGGCAGACAATAGCCTAAAAGTAAGAGGCTTTGAGCTTCAGGCCTGCGGTTTCTTCCAGTCCGAACATCAGGTTCATATTCTGAACAGCCTGACCGGAAGCACCTTTCAGCAGGTTGTCGATGATGGAATGCACTACCAGTTTAGTCCCAACTTTTTCCGGTTGAATAAGACACTTGTTGGTATTGACCACCTGCTTCAGGAAGATAGGCTCCGTACTTACATGGGTAAAGGGATGATGTTGATAATAGTCGTGATACAGCGCTTCAATTTCCTGACTGGAAAGGGAACAGTCGAGTTGAGAACTGATAAATATTCCCCGTGAAAAGTCGCCCCGCCAGGGAACAAAGTTCAGATCAATGGCTTTTCCATTTCCCGCCTGTTGAAACACTTCACCGATTTCACCGAGGTGCTGGTGTGTTAATGTTTTATAGGCCTGGATATTATTCGAGCGCCAGGAAAAATGCGATGTGGCAGACAATCCCTGCCCGGCACCTGTCGAACCTGTAATTCCGGTACTGTACACATGATCCAACAGCCCGGCAGCCGCCAGGGGCAGCAGGCCCAGTTGAATAGCGGTGGCAAAGCAACCGGGGTTGGCGATATTTCTGGCCCGGGTGATGTTTTCCCGGTTCAGTTCCGGCAGTCCGTAGGCAAATTCACGTTCATCGAACGCGGCATCTTTTTTCAGTCTGAAATCATTCGACAGGTCGATGATGCGTGTTGTTTGTGCAGGGGGATTTTCGGTCAGGTATTGCCGTGCGGCGCCATGTCCGAAGCATAAAAAGAGCAGGTCGGGTTCGCCGGAAAGCCGATCGGTGAAACGCAGGTCGGTTTCTCCGGCCAGGTCCTGGTGAACGGCACTGAGCGCGTTGCCGGCATTACTGTTACTGATCACCTGCTGAAGCTGTACATTGGGGTGGTTTAGTAACAAGCGGATGAGTTCCCCGCCCGTATAGCCTGCGGCGCCGGCTATGGCTACATTAAGGTTTTTCATTGGCCGCGGCTTTTACCTGGTGATAGATCATGGTTTGGTTTCCGAAGATTTTACTGAATCCCCGGATATCTTCGCCTGTCCAGCCTGAATTTTCCTCTCCGTATTTCCCGAATTTACTGTTCATCAGGTCATAGGGCGATTCAATACCGATGATCTGGAAACGATAGGGCAGTAACTGAACGTACACTTTACCGCTTACGTTACGTTGTGAGTTCTCAAGAAAAACTTCTATGTCACGCATCACCGGATCAAGGATCTGGCCTTCATGCAGCCAGTTGCCGTAGAACTGCGCAAGCTGATCTTTCCAGCTTAACTGCCATTTGGTTAATACATGTTTTTCCAGTGCGTGATGCGCTTTGATGATCACCATGGGTGCCGCTGCTTCGAAGCCTACACGGCCTTTGATGCCGATAATGGTATCGCCCACATGCACATCGCGCCCGATACCATAGGGTCCTGCAAGTTGCTGCAGGTATTGAATGGCTTCACTGGGGTGATGAAACTTCTCATCATTCACCCGTTTCAGTTCACCGCGTACAAAATGCAAAACCACTTCTTCCGATCCTGAGCGCGTCACTTTTGTAGGCCATGCTTCTTCGGGCAGCATGCCTTTCGACGAAAGGGTTTCTTTGCCGCCAACACTGGTTCCCCACAACCCTTTATTGATCGAATACATGGCTTTTTCGGCATTGATGGCATAGCCTTTCTCCCGCAGGTAGGCAATTTCTTCTTCCCGACTGAGTTTCAGGTCGCGGATAGGAGTGATGATCTCAATGCCGGGAATCATAATGTTGAACACCATATCAAAACGTACCTGATCGTTACCCGCGCCGGTACTGCCATGAGCAACAGCGTCGGCATTCAGTTTCTTGACATGATCGGCGATATGGAGCGCCTGGCTGAGGCGTTCTGCGCTTACACTTAAGGGATAGGTATTGTTCTTAAGTACGTTACCGTATATCAGAAATCGTATAATGGAATCATAATAGGTCTTTACCGCATTAATAGTGGTATGCGTTTTAACGCCAAGGGCATAGGCGTGTGCCTCAATGTCGCGAAGTTCCTCGGGAGTAAAGCCTCCGGTATTCACCAGAATACTGTGCACTTCAAAGTTGCGGTCATCATGCAGATATTTAACGCAAAAGGAAGTATCCAAACCTCCGCTGAAACCAAGTACTACTTTTTTTTGTACCATTCCTGATAATTTTTCCTGTCAGTTATAAATTAAAAAAATAGCTCAATACCGATCTGCTTTTACCGGAACTGCCGGATTCCTTTTTAAGAAAAGGTTTCAGCAGTTTCCATTTCTTGATGCGCATAAAACGTTCATAAAGGCGGGAATGCTGTTTGAAATCCGCGGATGTTTCTTCAGGCTCATAATGATCTTTCGGATCATACAGCATACCGGTACAGAAACAGTTTTTCCGTTCCTTAGCCATAAGAATATCGTAGTTCACACAGCTTTTACAGCCAGCCCAGAACGCTTCATCCTGTGTTAGTTCAGAATAGGTTACCGGTTCATAGCCAAGTTCAGAATTAATCTTCATAACGGCAAGGCCGGTGGTTAGTCCGAAAATTTTGGCATCGGGATAGGTTTTGCGGCTAAGTTCAAATATCTTCTTCTTGATCAGTCGTGCCAGGCCGCGTTTCCTGAAAGCCGGCGCAACGATCAGTCCCGAATTGGCTACATATTCGCCATGACTCCAGGTTTCTATATAACAAAAACCCGCCCAGATCCCGTCTTGTGAAAACGCGATGACAGCTTTTCCTTCTTTGATCTTTTGCTGTATATATTCAGGACTTCGTTTAGCGATACCCGTTCCCCTGGCCTGAGCCGATAAGGCCATTTCATCACAAATTATCTGCGCGAAGCCCATATGGGATTCATCCGCTATCAGTATATTGAATTGTTGTTGCTGTTGCATATGCTTAAGATAAAAAGCCGTGAAAGAAATCCGTGGCGCTATGCCGTTACGGAATAAATGAAAATATCCTGCCGTGCAGGAATACCAGGGAATTACCGGGTATGGTCAATGAATATCAACGTCGTACCCTAACGGGGACAGGGCGACAGAAAAAAACTGTACCGCCAGGTACAGGGAAAAACCCACAAATGCGCTGCGCCGGGGTGGCGAAGGCATAATCAGATGTGGCAGGTTTTTTTTGCATTTAATCTACAGATGATCGTTGATTACAAAATTGTAGTGCAAAGAAACTATATTTTTTAAACTGCGGCCGATTTTATATGTGAAAATTTACAGCATAGCCGAAATAGTTGACTAACAAACGTAAGTTTTATGACCCGGATTGCTGCAGGCTGATGGCATCTGTAGGGCGCACATCGTCGATGGTGCTGAAAACAGCAGCCCGTACCGCCTCAGGATCGTTTGACCGGATCATATGGGTTGACTCGGGCAGATAGATAAAACGGGCATTTTTATTACGAAGCATTTTCTTGGCGTACTCAAAATTTTCCGGAGCGATGATCTGATCTTTTCCGCCATGCATAACGGTTACCGGAACCGACAGGCTGCTCCACTGC
The DNA here is from genome assembly GCA_023409675.1 of Bacteroidota bacterium. Taxonomy (GTDB): domain Bacteria; phylum Bacteroidota; class Bacteroidia; order Chitinophagales; family Chitinophagaceae; genus Flavitalea. The sequence goes on along the minus strand of JAEYRC010000277.1, from coordinate 310 downwards.
CGGTGCAGGATGGCCAGCTCGCGTTCATGATTGAATTTTTCTTCTGTGGCATGCTGTATGAATTCCGGAAAAAATTTAATGGCCAGTCCACTGCCGATGAACCGGTGCCACCACCAGAACTTTTCATGGTTGGGGTCTATAGCCGGAGCGATCATTACCAGGTGGTGAAAATCGGTAGGAAAGAGTATGGCCATCTTCGCCGCAATAGGTGCGCCATAGGAGCTGCCTACTACCACGCCGGTCTTTCCCGAACGGTTAAGACGCAGCGCTTCCCGGATCGCTATCGCCTGGAGCCGCATGGAATGCACTG
>JAEYRC010000244.1 GCA_023409675.1 Bacteroidota bacterium | reverse complement strand
TCACCATACAGGATTTAATGTCAACAAAACCATTGCCACGAAAAATCGCGGCGGTACTCCAGCCCAGGAAAATGTTGCGCAAGTGGCCCAGGTGAAGCGGCTTATTGGTGTTTGGTGAAGAATATTCGACCATGATCCGGCGGCCATTGGCTTCACGGAACCCGAAAAATGGGGCCTGGTGGTAATTGTAAAGGAATTGTGTCCAGAAATTGTCGCGGATGCTGAGGTTCAGAAAACCTTTAATTACATTATATGAAGCGATAAAATCGGGATGTTGTTGTGCAAGTTGCTGTCCGAGTGCCTGACCAACCGCTTCCGGAGATTGTTTGAGCATTTTAGTCAATCCAAACAATACAACCGTGTAATCGCCCTCAAACTCAGGCTTGGTTTCCGCGACCTGAACCTGTATCTGCTGTTCTTCAATCTGGTATAAAGCCATGATTTCCTGCACTGCAGCACGCTGAATAGCCGAAACAATACTCATAAATTTTTCTTATGGCGCAAAAATAGGGTATTGGCCGCAGTTGCTATAAATTCAAAAAACCGCCCGTATTCGGAGCGGTTCTTTGTTGCAGTTAAGGGTTCAATTGCGGTTTCAAAAATGGGGGAAATAAACGGTTTAACAACTCTTTTAGAATTTTCTTGATAAATATCAATTCTTCACCTAATTCTGTGAAGATCCTGACCATGTAACGGGTTCGTTAATAATCAAGCATTAACGCTTTTACAAGCCCCTCAGTAAACGGGCAAGGATAATTTACCCTAATTTTGCCACGCATTAAATAGACATCCGCTGAAACAGTTCATTACCGGGCTTATCGACTATTTCTATCCGCCATTTAAAAGGCTGATGCCACTGCAAACCTTCCGTTATGCAGTTTGTGGTGGAACAAACACCCTGCTGGATATCTTCATTTATTTTATCTCCTTCCATTTTATTCTGAAAAAAAATATTCTTTATACGCCCATAGCAGCTATCAGTCCCCATATCGCCGCATTTATGATCGCATTCGTGGTTTCCTTTCCATTGGGCTATCTGTTAAACCGGTATATAGTATTTACGGGTTCGTCGCTGCGCGGAAGAATTCAGTTTATGCGTTACTTCCTGCTGGTACTGGTTTGCATTCTGCTCAATTATGTCTTCATAAAATTTTTCGTTGAACAACTGGGCATCTTTCCGACTGTATCCAAGATTTTCACCACCGTCATAGTAATATCGTTCAGTTACTTTACCCAGAAGTATTTTACATTCAAGGTAGAACGTTCCGGCGTAATCGGGCGGGATACGGTTCAGGAAGCGCCTGATCAGGGATAACATAAGCGCATATTTCGGATCCGCGTAAATTCCGGCATTTTTAGCAGGGAAGCATTTTTTGGAAAGCAGGTACGGTTCACTTAAATCTCACCTTATTATATACAGATTTCTGTCCCTTTTTCTTTGGATGGAAGCAATATTTTGCGCCTGACTTGAGCAGGAAGGGCCAAGCAGCTTTTCCCGGATAGCTGTCAGTTCCTCCCTGAGTTTTCCTTCTCCGACAGGTTCAGGACTAAAATATGACAATATTTCACCCTCTAACCTAACGGCATAATGATTGATAAACTTAAACGAACATTAAATTCAACTTAATCATGGCAAAAATAATTGGAATTGACCTTGGAACCACCAACAGTTGTGTAGCTGTTATGGAAGGAAATGAGCCTGTTGTTATCGCAAACGATGAGGGCCGCCGTACCACCCCGTCTGTTGTGGCGTTCTTGAAAAATGGTGAGCGTAAAGTTGGTGATCCTGCAAAACGTCAGGCGATTACCAATCCTCAGAATACCATTACATCTGTAAAACGCTTTATGGGACGGCGTTTTGATGAAGTTACCGAAGAGATTAGTCACTGGAGTTATAAAGTGGCTAAAGGTGACAACAATACTGTTCGTATTGATATCGACGGCCGATTGTACACGCCGCAGGAAATTTCGGCAATGACTCTTCAGAAAATGAAGAAAACCGCTGAAGATTACCTGGGTCATGAAGTGAAAGAGGCTGTTATAACTGTTCCTGCCTATTTTAATGATGCTCAGCGTCAGGCAACCAAAGAGGCGGGCGAAATTGCCGGTCTGACGGTTCGTCGTATTGTAAATGAACCCACTGCTGCCGCTCTGGCTTATGGCCTTGATAAAAAGGCGCATGATATGAAAATTGCCGTTTTCGACCTTGGCGGCGGAACCTTCGACATTTCTATACTTGAACTTGGTGAAGGTGTCTTTGAAGTTAAAAGTACCAACGGTGATACGCACCTGGGTGGTGACGACTTCGATAAAGTGATTATGGACTGGCTCGCGGAAGAATTCAAATCCGAAGAAGCTATCGATCTTCGTAAAGATCCTATGGCGTTGCAGCGGCTTAAAGAAGCTTCTGAAAAAGCTAAGATCGAGCTGTCGTCTTCCAGTGAAACAGAGATCAACCTTCCTTATATCACCGCGGTAGATGGTGTTCCAAAGCACCTGGTAAAAAAACTTACCCGCGCTAAATTTGAACAGCTTGCCGACAATCTGTTCGAACGCTGTCTTAAGCCCTGTGAGCAGGCACTGAAAGATGCGGGAATGAACGCGTCTCAGGTTGATGAAGTTATTCTGGTGGGCGGTAGTACCCGTATCCCGAAAGTTCAGGAAATAGTAGAGAAGTTTTTCGGTCGCAAACCCAACAAAGGTGTAAATCCGGATGAAGTGGTTGCTGTTGGTGCTGCTATCCAGGGCGCGGTGCTTACCGGTGAGGTTAAAGATGTACTGCTGCTGGATGTTACCCCGCTTTCGCTCGGTATCGAAACTATAGGTGGCGTAATGACCCGCTTGATCGAATCAAATACCACCATTCCTACCAAAAAATCTGAAGTGTTTTCAACCGCGAGCGATAACCAGCCCGGAGTACAGATTCATGTTCTGCAGGGCGAACGTCCCATGGCCAATCAAAATAAAAGCCTGGGTATGTTTAACCTCGATGGTATTCCTCCCGCACCGCGCGGAGTGCCTCAGGTAGAAGTAACCTTCGACATCGATGCGAATGGTCTGCTGCATGTAACCGCAAAAGATAAAGGAACCGGTAAAGAACAAAAGATCCGGATTGAAGCGGGTAGTGGTCTTACCAAAGAAGAGATTGAAAAAATGAAGGCCGATGCGAAAGCAAATGAAGAAGCGGATAAAGCGGCTAAAGAAAAAGTGGAAAAAATCAACCAGGCCGACAGCCTGATCTTCCAAACCGAAAAACAACTGAAAGAATTCGGTGAGAAGATTCCTGCTGAAAAGAAAGCGCCTATAGAAGCCGGATTGAACAAACTGCGTGATGCGCATAAGAGCCAGGACCTCGCAGCTATTGATGCCGCGATGACCGAACTCAATACCGCATGGACTGCCGCTTCAGAAGACATGTACAAAGCTTCTGCTCAGGGCGATGGTACCGGTGCCGAGCAGTCAGGCCCATCAACCCAACCTGGTAACGGTGCAGATGGAAATGAAAATGTAACCGATGCGGAGTATGAAGAAGTGAAATAAAGAGAGTAAGCATAAAAAAAAGCGGTTTCAATTGAAACCGCTTTTTTTATCTTCTTTCAGCGCTTACAGTAAAACTGCAAGTAATACAATACCAACCCAGATAGCGAAGCCGATCCAGGCCCATTTAATAACACTTGAATCACCAATGAGGTAAGCAATTAAAACACCAATAATTCCCAGAATCAGTCCAAGAACAAGACCACCAATACTGAAATCGGAACCATCAATTCCGGGAGCCAGTGTCATCAGGTCAGGAACCTGTCCTTTCTTAACTGCGCGTTTAACTTTATATTGCCCTATTTTTAAGGAGATCTTTTGCGATAAATTCAGTTTGTTTCCGGTTAACTCCTGGTATTTTTTGGGAGTAAGTGCCAGAAAATCTTTTACAGTCATGCCGGCAAAGGGGGAGGGCGCTACCCGGGAATCAACGGTTTCCGGATGAGCAGGCAGGGACGCTGGCGTGCTTAAAGCAACTGCACTGTTGGTGAACAGGGTGATGGCGGCTGCCAGAAATGAAAGTCTCAGCATTTGTTTCATAGTTTGATGTTTTGATGATTTAATTACCTTGAAGTTAATGTTTTTGATTTCAAAAAAATTCCATCACGGGAAATTTTGTTAAAAATACTGTAAAATCCATGCCCGATTTAAAGGATCAGTTTGACATTGCGCTTAAGCAGCTAAACCAGTCGCTTCAGAAAAAAAATCAGTCGATCCGGCTCTTTGCTTTTTTGCGGGTTCTGACCTTTATTGCTATTATTCTAACAGCCCGTCAACTATACCTTCTACCCGCACCAGTTCTGTATTTCGGATTATTTTTACTGGTGGTGCTGTTTCTGTACCTGGTCAGAAAATCAGTAAACCTGGGGGATGATAAAAAGTTTCTCTCGCAACTAATCTATATCTATACGCATGAGCGTGCGGTGTTGAATGGACAGCCATCACAATTTGATCATGGGGAAGATTTTACCAACTTATGCGCTTATGCGGCAGACCTTGATATTTATGGTGAAGGATCTCTGTTTCAGTTACTCAACAGGACCACAACGTCTCATGGCCGTGAAAGGCTGGCCCATATGCTTGCTGATCCGTTTATGCATGCGGGTGACATTTTATCTATGCAGGAAGCGTTAAGGGTACTGACTCCTCAGCATGATGCCTGTTTTCGGATAACCGCCACCGGCATGGTGGATAGGGAAACCGCCGGAAACCTGCATGCGCTGCAGGATTGGATGAGCCTGCCCTTAAAAATATCTGCCCAATCCTTTACGCGGATTTTCAGGTATATCTATCCGGTACTGGGTATTGCTTCGCTGTTGTTTTATCTCTCTTCCGGCAATTACATTCCGATGCTGATTGCAGTGGTCATCGCCTGGCTGGTGACTGGCTTCTATAAAAAGTATATTGATGCGCAGCATCGGCTCCTGGAAAAGAAGCAGGCTATCCTGCAGCAGTATGCGCGCATCCTCCGGGAATTCATGAAAATTGATAGTGGAAATTCAGCCAAACTAACCACCTATCAGGGTATGGCAGCGGCAGCACACCGGGCGATATTCCGCCTGTCGCGACTTACGGCCCTGTTCGACCAGCGCAATAACCTGCTGGTAAATTTTTTCATGAATAGCTTTCTGCTGTACGATATCCAGTGTACACTCGCCCTGGAAGACTGGAAGAAGCAACATGCACCCGAATTTGAAGGATGGGTGGAGACGGTTAGTAATATTGAATTACTGACCAGTTTAAGCGCCTATGCACGTAATAATCCCGCTTATGTATACCCCGTACTTTCCGCTGAACCGGCGCATCTGCAGGTGACACAAATGGGGCATCCGCTGATTGCCGCATCGTCGATGATCACCAATGACCTGCATCCCGGAAAAGACGAAAAAGTACTGCTGATCACGGGTTCTAATATGGCGGGTAAGACTACCTTCCTGCGTTCCGCCGGTGTAAACCTGGTACTGGCCCGCAGCGGTGCACCCGTTTGCGCAACCCGCTTTTCATTTTCACCCATGCAGATTTTAAGCTCAATCCGCATCAATGATTCTCTTCAGGAGCACACGTCCTATTTTATGGCAGAGTTGATACGGCTCAAACAGATCAGTGAAGGATTGCAGCGAGGAATTCCGGCACTGATTCTGGTGGATGAGATCTTAAGAGGTACGAATTCTGATGATAAGACCTTCGGGTCGGGAGAATTCATTATCAGTATGCTGCAATACCCCTGTATCGCCCTGTTTGCCACGCATGATCTAACCCTGAGTGTTTTGGAAGATCAATACCCCGGGGTGATAACCAATTACAGTTTTGAAAGTGTTATTGAAAACAATGAACTGTCTTTTGATTACATTCTCCGGAAAGGAGTGGCAAAAAATAAGAATGCTTCCTTTCTGATGAAGAAAATGGGGATCATCAGATAGAATGGCGTTTCTCCATGACCGGTAGACTGTACCCTGAATCATCGGAGTAATGCACTCCAACCGTCTGTTAACGTATTTTCATTATCCGGGGTTGAACCGATACTGTTTTGAGTAACCACGTAGGTGAATCTTGGAAAAAGCGGAAGGAGTTGTTGTTGAATGTTTTGTTCAGTGAGCCCGGCATCAATAGTCGCTGACCGGAACTGGTTATCGGTTTTAACGAAGTCACGGGCATCCAGCCACTGGGTGCGAATATTTTTTTCGCCCAGAAAAGCAGCCAGCAAAGCTGAGGCAACCAATTCCCCAATGCAGCAGATCTGTGCATAATAGTAATCCGCATCTTTCACCGGGTTGTCGTATAATAGCCATTCTACTTCTGTAAACAGATCATTGAGTTGCTGCAGGATAGTTATGGGATTAGCCGATATATCCCGGGCCAGTTGCTGGTGAGTAGTTTTGAATTTTTCGAAAAGCTGTAAGGCTTCCTGTTGATTCCGCCGGAAAAACAGCTCCGCGATCCGGCTGAGGTCTTCAGGGTATGAGCCCCGTATGCTTACGGTTAATAAGGCCGGTGCAGCCGAAGTGGTCAGTTCATCCGCAATAGGGTACAGTTCAGTTGGATGTTGAATTTCAATGGGTACAAGGGTGATTCCGGTCATTACCTGTTGATTTTCTGTTCGCGCAAAGATAGGCTGGCTGCCGGATATACCACCCGGCTGAAATCAGGTGTCGACAACTGTTCAGCTCCTGGCAAACATCCCGCCCAATTACCTACATTTGTTCCGGAACAACCGCTAATAAATCTATGATCAGCAGAAAAGTTTTTACCCTCGATGAGTTCACCATTCAACAGCTTCGTGATTTCCCGCATGCCACCGGTGAACTCAGCGGCTTGCTTCGCGATATTGGCCTGGCGGCTAAAAGGGTGAATGTTGAAGTAAATAAAGCTGGATTGGTGGATATCCTGGGAGATTTCGGATCGGTGAATGTTCAGGGTGAAGACGTGAAAAAACTTGATGTGCTGGCCAATAACCAGTTTATGGGTGTACTGCAGCATGGCATCAGTTGTGCGGGAATCGGCAGTGAAGAGCTGGATGATTTTGTCGCCTTTGATGATGATGTAAGCAAGCAATCGAAATATGTATGTTTATTTGATCCGCTTGATGGAAGCGGTAATATCGATGTAAATGTATCTATAGGAACCATTTTCAGTATTTTCCGCAGGAAAACGCCTATCGGTACTGTCGTAACTAAAGAAGATTTTCTGCAGCCGGGCATTAACCAGGTTGCCGCGGGCTATATTGTATACGGATCATCCACCATGATGGTGTATGGAACAAGGCGCGGTGTGAATGGGTTTACGCTCGATCCCTCTATTGGTGAGTTCTGTCTCAGTCATCCGGCTATTCAGGTGCCCGCCTTTGGAAAGACCTATTCGGTTAATCACGGTAATTTTTTTCAGTACCATCAATCCGTACAGGATTATATTACCACCTGCCAGCGTAAAAACGCATCCAATGGCGGACCGTATACCCAACGCTACATCGGTAGTATGGTAGCCGATCTGCACCGGACGCTGATCAAAGGCGGCATTTTTATGTATCCCGGTACTACAGACAAGCCAAAAGGCAAACTGCGACTGTTGTACGAATGCAATCCATTTGCATTTATTCTTGAAGTTGCAGGCGGCAGGGCAACGAATGGTAAGCAGCGGATTTTGGAAATTCAACCCGAAGAACTGCATCAGCGCACCGCCATGTTTGCAGGAAGCAGCGGAATGATGGACGAACTGGAAACCTATATTCACGGAAAGTTATAATCACCTGTCAATTTTCGGATATGCCCGATTTCGCACTTCGTTATCCCATTGGCAAATACGTGTCGCAACCTTTTTCTTTGCAACAGAAAAATGACTGGCTGAACGATCTGCGCTTTCTGCCCGGGTCAATAGAGCAGGCAATATTGAATCTTGATGAAGCCCAGCTGGAAACACCTTATCGCGAGGGCGGTTGGACAGTCAAACAACTGATTCATCATATTGGCGACAGTCACCTCAATGCGTACTGCCGGTTCAAGTGGGCCCTCACCGAATCGATACCGGTTATCAAAACCTATGATGAAAAGCGCTGGGCAACACTTGATGACTGTAAAAAATTACCCGTGAATGTTTCCATAACCCTACTGCATGCGCTTCACCTTCGCTGGGTCAGCGCGCTGGAAGATATACCCGATCAGGCATGGAAGCGAAAACTTTTTCATCCTGAGCATATGGAGGTCACACTTTGGAATCTCCTGGGAATGTATGCATGGCATGGCCGCCATCATCTTGCGCATATAACGGGCCTGCGTGAACGAAATGGCTGGTGATGTACAGTTCACCCGCTGATTAGAATACTAATGATTCGGAATAAGAACTCAACCTTATGAACTGGAAAACGATCTCTTCGGAATATCTCTTTCGCGATCTATGGTTTACCGTGCGCAGGGATACCTGTGAAGCACCTGATGGCAGAATCATTTCACCTTATTACGTATACGAATTTCCTACCTGGGTTTCCGCGCTGGCATTAACCGAAAATAATGAGGTTATCATGGTCAGGCAATACCGGCATGCTATTGAGCAAACGATCATTGAAATACCCGGAGGCTGCGTAGATGATACCGACCCGTCCCACCAGGATGCTATCGCCCGTGAACTGCTGGAAGAAACCGGCTATGCATTTAAAAGCTATGAATACCTCGGAAAAATTTCACCTAATCCATCCACCAATAATAACTGGATGCATATGTTTCTGGCCACCGGGGGAAGAAAAATTGCCGGTCAGTCGCTCGATGCTAACGAAGACATTCAGGTGGAACTGATCAGCCTGGATGCCCTGAAACAACTGTTGAAAGAAAACCAGATCCTTCAGGCCCTGCACGTAAGTACGATTATGTATGGTCTTGACCGGCTGGCATCGCGCTAAAGGTTTATCTGTTCAGTCATTATTCATTCATCTTTATACGATAGGATTTGCGGATGATTTGATCCCTGCCACCTGCAGGTCAACTTCCGCTGCCACAAATATGCTGCCGCAGATCACGATCAGGTCACGGGCATCTGCATGCGAAAAGGCGGTCTTAAGCGCATGATTAACCGAACTGAATGCCTCACCGTGTAGAAAATGTTGTGCTGCCTGTTGTTGCAGCACGTCCGGATCGAGCGCGCGGGGAATCTGCGCTTTGGTAAAGTAATAATCTGCCTGCCGGGGAAGCAGGGAAAGCATGAGGGAGATGTCTTTGTCTTTTACAAGTCCGAGTACAATATGCAGTCGTTTGCAGGTCATGGTTTTGAGCTGTTCAACAAGCTGACGGATGCCATCGGCATTATGGGCCACATCAATATACACGGCTGGCTGCTTCCAAATTTTTTCCCATCTTCCACTCAGGCCTGTCAGTGTTCTTGTTTGCTGCAGTCCGGAACGAATAGCCTCATCGCTGATCTGCCAGCCGCGTTGCCTCAGCAGATCGATAGCTGACAATACAGTACAGATATTTTTCTGCTGATAGATTCCGATAAGGTCAAGCGTATATGCCCGTGGAGAAGAAGGATTTTCGTTATCCGTTAACGTTATATGTGCCCGGTTGTCGGAAACAGACCAGCCGCTAACATGAAAGCGTTCCGCTGCAAAACTAATGGGTGCCTGCTGTTCGGAAGCTGTTTTTAGGAATACAGGTTTGCTTTCCGGCAGCGTTTCACCAATGACAACAGGAATACCGGGTTTAATGATACCGGCTTTTTCAGCACTGATCTTTTCGAGGGTATCGCCCAGTATATCCATGTGATCAAGGCCGATATTGGTGATAACAGAAACTTCTGGAAAGATGATGTTTGTACTGTCGAGCCGGCCCCCCAGGCCAACTTCAACCACTGCAATATCAACCTTTTCGTGGGCGAAATGATTAAACGCCATGGCTACGGTAATCTCAAAGAATGAAGGTTTTATCTCTTCAATCAGGGGGAGCAGCGATTGGGTAAACGCGATCACTTCTTTCGTCGCGATCATTTCGCCATTGATACGGATCCGTTCACGAAAATCCTGCAGGTGAGGGGAGGTATACAGTCCGGTTTTGTAACCCGATTGCTGTAATACAGCAGCCAGCATATGGCTTGTAGAGCCTTTGCCATTGGTGCCGGCAATATGTATAGATCGGAATTTATGCTGAGGATTTCCCAGCCTTTCGCAAAGAAGAAGAATATTGGTTAAGTCGGCCTTATACGCCTCTGCTCCTGTTTTACTGAACATGGGCAGCCGCGTAAACAGGTATTCAAGAGTTTGCTCGTAGGTCATGCCAGTGCTGAAATCAGCTTTTCAACCTGAAGTTAAAGATGACCGTTCCGATAGACTCATCACTTCCGGAACTAAATTTGGTTTGCAAAGCTTTTTTGCGCGCAATTTCTTTAAGTGCAGGATTAGATGTGGTGGAACCTCTTGGTTGATACACAGCGGAAATTACTTTACCGTTAGCATCAACTTTTATATCCATGGCAACCTTGGCATTCTCATTAAATTCATCTTCAAAGGAGGGCAGGCCTGTAATTCGGCGGCCCTGTAAACCTCTGGAAATGCTCACCCCTGAATTGCCGTTTCCACCACCAGTATAGTTATCCGAATCGGGATTGCCGCCAGGACGACCCTGGTCGCCTGAACCACCGGCAACGCCTTCATTACCACCTTTTTTATAGCTATCGGCTTCATTTCCGCCGGTACCCGTTCCATTCACTCCTTTAAAAACCGCTTTAGGCTTTGGAGGGGCCGGGGCAGGGTTATTTTCGGGCTGTGGATTTTTGACGGGTGGACTTTTAACTATATCCTTTTCGGGAACCTTTTTTGATTCGGGGTTACTAACCGGAGGTTTTACAACGGTTGGAGCGTCAGGATCCAGGTCATCGGTTTCAAAATCCTTCGTGGCTTCTGCAACCGGTGCAGTTTGTTTGGGTGGCGTATACGCCTGTTGATCACGAGGTGATGGCTGGCCGGGTAAAAACGGCTGATCATCGCCGAAGCCCTGGTCGCTGTTCCCCAGGTTCACTTCGATACCCTCCTCCATTGGTGGGGGCGGTATCTCCGGAAGTGTCCACTTAACGAAGAGAAAAATGATCAGCAGCATACCACAAACCAATGCGGTATAACCGGATGCTTTTATATTTTTTTCTTTTTCTTCTGTAACTGACATAACGGGTAGTATACGTTCGGTCAAATTTACACAATTGCCCGGCGGATTAAAAAATTTGTGTGTTAAAGTTTAGACCGTTCATGCGGTGAAATAACCGAATAGCCAGCAGGATGAGCATGTACATACATGTCCTATTTTACTTCTGTTGATGAAAGCCTGGCTTTCTTTCCAAGATTGGCGATCAGCAATCCTGTTAAAACCAGCGCACCGCCGGCCAACTGCACGCGTGTGATCGATTCATTGAGCCATACTACAGCTTCTAAGGCGCTAAACACCGGTATCAGGTTACCTAATAATGCCGTTTTGCCCGCACCTATCCGAACTATAGCGGCATTCCAGAACAAAAATGCCAACACGGATGTTCCCAGTCCGAGATACAGAATAACACCCGCCAGCGCTGGTGAAAATTCAGGAGCCGGTGAATAAAACTGATCGATGATGAATGCCGGACTTAATAACAGTGTACCACAAACGAAGGTTGCCAATAAGAAGGTGAGCGGCGATATGTCTGCTGGTTTCTTCCTCACCTGGATATTATACACCGCAAAAAAGAAACCCGCCAGAATGATCCATGCATCACCCGTTGAAAACCGGAATGTTGTAAGCTTTTCCATATTGCCACCGGAAAGCAGGTAGAGTATACCGGCTATACAGATGAGCATGCCGGTAATTTGCATTTTTGATACCCTTTCACCGAGAATCATTGCTGCCAGTACTATTGAAAAAACCGGCGAAGTGGTGGTGCCGATAAGGGCGAGGTTGGTTGCGGAAGAATAGTGGCCGGCAATATATACAAAGGTGTTGAACAGCGTTATACCCGTTAAGCCTGTCAGGAAGAAATAGCGCAGGTGCCGGAATACGGTCTTTCTTTCTTTCCTGAAAATATTCCAGGCCAGTGGCAGCATGATGATGCAGGCGGTGAACCATCGGTAAAAGGCCAGGCTTACCGGCGAAATCGTATCAATAACTCCACGGGCAATTATGAAATTTCCCGACCAGATGATGGTTGCCAGAACAGCAAAAAAAATTCCGGTATAATACTGCTTTCCATCCCGCCCGTCGGTCATGCCACAACGTAATAAAGATGTTGAGAATACGATTAATTATGCGCGAAATCGGCTTCGAAGTCGCCGCGAATCCGTTCAGCAGGTGGGTTGAAATAACCAAAGCGCAGCTGGGGAAATTCCTCGCGGATAAGTTCCATCAGTTGTCCTATACCCAGTATTTCACCAGGCTCCGTGCAATTGATTTTTCCAAGATACCAGTCGGGGTCAATATTGAAATTGCGCCATTGGATCATGTTCAGGCCTGTTTCAGCAATCAGTTTTCTGAGCGCTTCATATTCTTCCACCGAATCGGTCATTCCCGGAAAAACAAAATAGTTGATGCTCGTCCATCCACCATGCCGGTTTACCACTTTAAGGCTTTCGACAATATCTTCAAATTCATAATTATTGGGGCGGTAATACGCTTCATAAATCTGTTTTCGGGCCGAATTGGTACTAACCCGTATTGAATTTAAACCCGCTTCACATAAGGCTTTAACGGCATCAGGTTTCGACCCATTGGTATTGATATTGATGCTGCCTTTAGACGTATGCCGCCTGATTTCGGTTATGCTTTGCCGTATGGTTTCCCACATTAGCAGGGGTTCGCCTTCACAGCCCTGACCGAAGCTGATGATAGGATAGGGTGCTGAATCGAGATGCGGTACGGTAAATTCAACTATTTCTTCCGCCGATGGTTTGAAGGTCAGCCTGTCCTGTGTGGAAATAATGGTTTCTTCTTCAGGCTGGAAGGAAATGCAGCCAATGCAGTTGGCATTGCAGGCCGGTGATGTTGGAACCGGGCATTCCCAGCGGCCGATAAAAAAGTTTCTTGCCGCCGGACAGTGATAGGTCAGGCAGCAGTTATCGGCCAGGTGCTTTACCAGCCGGTTATGCGGATAAGCCTGCAGCAGCCTGCTCACGCCCGATTCAATTATAGCCTCATCGTAGCCCCGCGCTTCCTGGCGGATATCCTGTTCAATTCTGACTGCAGGAACCATGAACTGGTCGTTGATCCATCCGGCTGCGGTATAACAGAACAGGGGCAGGGTGGGAGCGCCGGGCCCGGTTTCATATGCTGATAAATACAGACCGGTATAGGCCGGCGGAATAAATGCCGCTACGGCATCCCCTTTTTCACAAAGACGCATCTCTCCGGTTTCCACGTCGATACCAATACCACGCCTACCCGGTAGTTCATACAGTGATCCTCCTTCCGGGAGGGGTATCCAGTCTGTTTCCGGAACGGGAAATGCATCCCAGCCGGAACGGCCGGTAGCATAGAGTGATTTATCTTCAAAAATATTACCCCTGCCATCGGAATACAGTAGGTAGGGGGAATGCTGAATTTGCTGCATAATGCTGATTTGCTCCATTAGGGGAACTGTGTCGATTCGACAGGTTCGCCCAGGTAATGGCGGCAAAATTCGTGAATTTGTTCCAGTTCAGCGAATCCAAGATTTTTCTGAAGATTAAAGGAATAAATTTTCCGGTAGGAAGTTTCTATGCTTATGCAATCATAACTGGCCTTTAAACCCGCGATCTGGCTCCATTTAAAAAATTTGTTTTCAGGAAGCGCGGGAATTGAAATGCCGGTATGATAAATACCGATGCGTTCCTGTGTACCCATCCTTCGTTCGCAATACAGTAAATAGATGAACGACAGCCCGATCAATAGATTGATGCCGGCAAAGAGGTATTTCTGATTCAGGAACATGAGGGTGGCAATACCCAGGAAGAAAAGACTTTCGATGAGCCGGAAAAACAGGTTTACCCTGGGCATATCCTGCAATACCTGGCGACCATAAAAAACCAGCAGGATAATATCGAGCGATATAATGACCTGGCACCAGAAAAAGACCGGTGAAGGAAAAGGGTCGGTAAAATGGGTAAGCGCATGCGCCATGATCAGTCCGGCAGCCATAAGGTGCAGCAGCCTGGAGGAATTTTTCAGTGTTCTGAAAACAGGATGTATTATCGGGACTGCCATTGAGTTCATACCGGCAGGTTAAATATGTGATTAATACGGTTGATGTTTCAAGATACGGTAATATCCTGACTATTCCGCTGAAGCTGCTCCATACACCAGTTGTTAAATTCCTTTTCACTGGCTTCTTTTTCGCCTTCATCAATTTCTTTCTGAAACAGGCGGTTATTTTCAAAGTCGATTGTTAACAACCCGTCCCGAAGCACTACATTATTGATATCACGCCATTGATAGCGGCGTTTCAGCAGCGAATTAAAGGTGATCTGCCGGCTGGAAAAGCCGATTTCCAGCGGAAGACGGGCCTGGTATTCAAGCAGGGCCAGGGCTACAAACACAAACACCAGCCATTGGAAATAGGGCATTTTCGTCCAAACCAGGCCCGCAATCAGCAGGGCCTTACTGAAATAGATCAGGTGTTTTTTACGTATTCGGATGAAATTCCAGATCAATAGTCCGGCAATGAACAGCACCCCGGCCAGGTAAACAAGGATGACCTCACCGGCCAGAATCATTTCGCGCAGAAATAGGAGCGCCGATATAAATGACAGCATAAAACCGATGGTATTGATGTATCGGGTATGTCTGTTGCGGATCACCACAACATATTGATATACGGATGTGTCTGCCAGTGCTTAAGAATTTGTTCCGGCAAGGAAGTTACACAATTTGAACAGTACCCGGGCGCCCACATTGGCATCCCAGTCGGTATTGCCTACGCCAACTTCATTGAGGTCGAAACCGATCAGGGTCCGGCCGCTGCTGGTGACTTTTTTTAGAAGATAATATACCTGTTCGGTTTCAAAGCCGCCCTGAACGGGGGTTCCGGTACCCGGACAATACTTTGGATCCAGTCCATCGATATCAAAGCTCAGGTGTACTTTCTCCGGAAGCTGTTCTACAATTTCATCCGCTATATTTTTCCAGGTATCCCCTTCATATTGTCGCTCTTTGATGTCCTTATCAAAAAAGGTGCTGATCCGTTCGGGATGCTTGCGGATGTATTCCCATTCTTCGAGGCAATAATCGCGGATGCCTGCCTGCACCAGTTTTTTTACCTGCGGAATCTCTTCCAGGGTATTGTACATGATACTGGCATGACTGTAGGTGAAATCTTCAAAGCCTTTTCTAAGGTCGCAATGCGCATCGATCTGAAGAATTCCGAAATCGCC
Source organism: Bacteroidota bacterium (assembly GCA_023409675.1). Taxonomy (GTDB): domain Bacteria; phylum Bacteroidota; class Bacteroidia; order Chitinophagales; family Chitinophagaceae; genus Flavitalea. The sequence continues at coordinate 442 of JAEYRC010000244.1, read as the reverse complement.
ATGTTTTTCGGCCAGCGCTTTAAACAGGCCCAGGGGAGTAGAGTGATCGCCTCCCAGCAGGCAGACCAGTTTCCCCTTATCCAATTGATGTTTTGACTGCTGGTATACCCATTCGTTCATGAATACAGATCCTTCATTGATTTCACGCAGGGATTTGGTCATGAAAGTATTGCTGCTAACGTCTTCCCCTTTGGAGATGAAGTCTATATACAATTCCGCTTCATTGCGCAGGTAATCGCTCTTTAAAAGTATTTTCTTATCGACGGGCAGCAGGTAAAAGCCTTTTCTCCAGGTGTCGGGAAAATCGGCATCAAATAAGTCGACCTGCATGCTGGCTTTGAAAATATGATCGGCCGACCGGGCGGTACCTGCACTATAACTGACAGTAACTTCCCAGGGCACCGGAAGGATTACCAGGGCGCTATCTGCTGCTGTACTGGGG
>JAEYRC010000227.1 GCA_023409675.1 Bacteroidota bacterium | reverse complement strand
GATGATGAAGTCGTATTATCTGACGCACTGGTATCACCGGCATCATCTCCGGAATTACAGGCATAAATGGCGAAAACAATAGAACCAAGAATGAGTAGCTTTTTCATAAACATGTGTTTTAAAATGTTTGGTAATGCAAAGAAAATTATAGTGGGTAAGTAATAAAATGACCTGAGTCATAAATTAAAAAAACCTTAGGCAAATTTTTATGATTTTCATACGTAAACGATTACACGAAATCATATGATTTAAAATGATCAAAAAAAGTATGCCAGCAATTTAAGGAAGGGGGTATCCAGCGTTTAAACATTAAAATAGTTTGCCGACCGCACAAGCTTGTACTAAAGCTTTCTTTAAGCAATATAAAACATTAAAATTGAAATGAACCATCTTATGATGAATTTTTAGAAATGAGATAGTGCATTTCAATCATTCAACGCATTGAAATATTCTTTACTTTTGAACGCCTTTCCCTGGCCATTGGCCGGTTAATTATCTTCAGACAGTATACCGCATAGCTCATCGGTAAATCTTCAATGATCATGATGGAAAAAATCACCCGTAAATGGATCTTTTTATCAGTGCTAAACCTGCTGATCGTTGCGCTGATAGGGGTTTTGATGCGTTATAAAATCACCTATTCATTCCCGTGGGCAGAACAAAAAAATCTTCTGCATGCGCATTCCCATTTTGCCTTCGCGGGTTGGGTAACCCAGGCGCTGATGAGCCTTATGGTTTATCGCTTATCACGATCGCTCAACACCAATCGCTTTTCATCGTACCGGGCAGTACTAACCGCTAACCTCATCTGCGCTTACGGCATGCTGTTATCGTTTCCTTTTCAGGGCTATGGGGCTGTATCCATTTTCTTTTCATCCGCATCACTGCTAACCGGCTTTTGGTTCACCATAAAATTCTGGCAGGAACTCCGGAAAGTATCCGTTGATGCAGGCTTTATTCCGTGGTTTAAAGCAGCGCTTTTCTTCAATGTAATTTCCGCCGCGGGAACAATATACCTGGCCTATATGATGGCTACCCATACGGCTACAGCCGACCGCTATCTCGCCTCGATCTATTATTACCTGCACTTCCAGTATAATGGATGGTTCTTTTTCGCCTGTATGGGCCTGATCGCCCCGGCCATATTGAAACCACTCTTTTCGGGTAAAGAACAACGGATAATATTCTGGTTATTTGCCGGCTCCTGTATTCCCGCCTATTTCCTTTCGGCGCTTTGGCTACCAATACCTGTATGGGTATACGTACTGGTGGTAGGCTCCGCACTTGCACAACTCCTGGCCTGGATACTGATTGTTCGGAAAATATGGCCTTCAGCAAAATCAATAACCCGCAACACCCCATCGCCATTCTGGTGGCTGCTGGTTTTATCGGCAATAGCGCTATCCATTAAACTGCTCCTGCAACTGGGATCAACTCATCCTGAATTAAGCAAACTGGCTTTTGGTTTCAGGCCTATCGTCATTGGCTACCTGCACCTGGTATTGTTAGGTGTGATCTCCTTGTTCATTCTCGGGTATTGCTTCATTAATTCCCTGCTTTCTGTGACGAAAACATCAAAAGCCGGATTGTATATATTCCTTGCGGGAATCGTATTGAATGAAGTATTACTTATGGTTCAGGGAATGGCGGCAATCCGGTATATGCCCGTACCGTATGTCAATGAACTTTTATTATTTGCCGCTGTTACCCTTGCGACAGGCGCAGCAGCCCTGCTAGCCGGTAACAGCTTTTCCGGAAAGCAGTCAGTTACTGCATCCGAACAACATGAGAAAGTATTTTAAAAATTAGCTGATAAGGTGTGCCAGCCCGAGACTAACGGGTTCGCATAGGTCTTTAACCTGCTTTTCGCGGAATAACTTTTCAATGAGGTTTCTGGCCTGCATATATTCAAAGTGTATGGGACAGGGATGTAATGCAGAACACTGGTTGAGGCCTAAGCCGCATTCGCGAAAAAACTGCATGCCGTCTATTGCCGTAACAATATCAATAACGGGCTGCTCACGCTGCGCTTCAGCAAGATAAAATCCACCTGCAGGACCTTTGCTGCTGTTGATGATGCCCTGTTTAACCAGGGTTTGCAGAAATTTTCCAACCGTATGTTCACTGGCACCGATAAAATCTGATATCTCTTTAATAGACGCTTTGCCGGCAGCCTGATCGCGGGTGGCCAGGTATATTACAGCTTTAATGGCAGTCTTACAGGTATTACTCAACATAACTATTGATTTAAAAATTCTCTGCCTGCCACGCTTATGCGCTCAGGATTCCATGGCGGATCAAATGCCAGGGATACATTGATCTTATATTCAGGAAAGGCATGCTGCAGAGCATTTTCCACACCCGAATGTATCGCTTCACCCATAGGGCAGAATCGGGAGGTAAGGGTCATGCTGCAGAATAATGTCATTTCAGCCGGGTCGAAATCGAGTTGGTAGATTAATCCGAGGTCAACCACATTCAGCCCGATCTCGGGATCGATCACCTGTTTCATGGCGGCTTCCGCGCGGATCAATTGTTCGGTATCATTCGTAATAATGCTCATTATGCTGCCTTTTTCATTAAAACCATTTTCCATACATTGAGGTTGTAAAATACTGCCGTAAACAGTAAAAATACAGACCCTGTTTTTATTAGTGGAAGTGAAGCCGCGCCAAGGCCGGCAATGAACAATATAAATCCACCGAGATAAGCCAACTGCATACTGTTGAAAATTCCCTGATGAAAGAGCGTTTTAGGAAGCGGCATGCCAGTTCTTCCAACCGATAACCTGTTCCAGATAATAAAAGGAAGTGTTTTGAAAGTCATTCCCAGTATGATCGATGTGATCCAGCCAAAGAACACCGTAAATCCATACATCAGATAAATCCGGCCGGCCATCTTTCCTGATCCGGAAAGAATAAGTATCGCGCTGAGCAGCACCAGAGGCAAAACCATAAAACCAACCGTGCCAACAGATAATTTTACCTGCCGGTCAAGACTTTTCCGAATGCGTTTGCGAAATGCCTGAATGCAGTAAACGGCAAATACAATAACCGCTGATGCGATGAGCAGCAGTGGAATGAAATACCAGTATACTGATGGCTGCAGGAAAAAGATCAGTATAAATGCCAGCAGGGCGGCATTAATAGCCAGATAAATGATCCATAGCAAGCGATCATTTTGGTATCCCGAAATCATAAACATCGGAATCAGTTTCGAACCCACTCCAAATATGGTGAGCAGGAACCAGCCTGCAATACCCAGGTGTGCATGAAGGCTCAGGTAATGCAGGGAATCGGCCGACAGAATTCTGCCGGTAAAATTATACACCAGTAAGGTTCCAATCACCGTGGTGATCAATAACCAGAAGGACGCCGTGAAGAGAAAGACCATATGCACATTACTCTGTTTGCGAGCGGCAACACTTTTATAAACGATAAATACAAAGGTCAGTACCGACAGGTTGATCAGTATCCCTCCTGCCTGTGCAGGCCAGCCCATATTGAAATGAAAGAATCCATAGATCAATAGTGCAATGCCAGCGGCTGCAGGGTAAAATGAAGCGCGGGCAAGTCCCTCACCATACAGCTTTTGTTCACTCAGTACAGGTACTAACTGATATCCTGAACCGATAATGATCATCGTTCCCCAGCCCAGCGCCATCAGGTGCACGATAGCCAGAATTTTGGGTGTAAAATAAAAACTGCCGGCCTCTACCGGATAAAACAGCAGAAATATTGTTGCAGCCAGAAATGATAAGGCGGCATAACCATAAAACGGTAACACCACAACAGGCCTGGTAGTGGTATGATCAGTGCTGCCCTGCTGCATAGGATTTTTTATAGATCAGCAGCCGCACATCACCCTCACCATTATCTTTATACGAAAGTACAAATCCGCGCTCTTTGAATTCGGGTAACAGGTACATCGGCAGGCGTTTATGAAAAACAAAAAGAGCATTATTCAGGGGAAGTTCTTCAAGAATCTGCAATATGGTGATCATAGGATGCGGCGCTACCAAACCTCTGACATCCACTTCCGTCATTCTTCCGTCAAAACGACGCTGAAGTTCATCCCAGTTACCCTGGATAACTTCATTATCGTCAGAGGCAGGTTGATTTAATGGCAATATGCTGGCGTATACCCAGGTATGAAAACATTCTTCCTGGTATTTGTTTACATACACCTTAAATCCTTTGCGCTGCAGTAATAGGATCAGCGGCGTCGGTTCAAATGAATTGATGATCCGCAGTATTTTATTCGGAAGGGTTTGTTGAACCGCTTTCATGATAATTGCTAATGGATCTTCCCCAGCAGCCAGTATGGGTCGTACATCCAGGTCAACGACCTGATCAGGTTGAAGGTTTTCCAGCTCCTTCGGTAAGGGCTGCTGATCCCGGGTAGCAGTGTCCGCTGACCGCGATACGCAGAAGCCCAGCGGCTCCAGCGCGCGGAAGAAATCATCCTCCGAACATCCCCCCACCCTGGCAGCCATAGACAGGCTCGTTCTGCCGGCCATCAGTTTGCGAAGGAGAGGATTACGCAATTTCTCGAATTTCGGACTTATGCTGACGATTGCATCCAATGCTCCGGCATGCTGCCGCAACAAGGTGGCGATACGGGTATTTCTATCAATGGTAATCATGATTGAAAATATTCGGCATATAGATTAACGCGGCGTTCAATTTCATCCATTTCCTGCCCTGCCCGATCTGTATTCTCCGCTGCATTCAGGTTTTTAACCAGTACCAGCAAGGGTTCAAGCCAAACGTGAAGCGCATCATGTTCTGGTCCGGTCATCCGGCATTGTTTGATCAGCGTTTGAAGATCGCTTTGCAGCGCTTTACCAGCCTGATGATAATCGTTCAAATCAGGTAGCGCGATTTTGCGGAACTGTGCCACGCTATGCTGCAACTGCAAAACATTCTGATCCGTACTGGAATCCGAAAGCCACTTTACACCATTGTTCAATTGCAGTTGTTGGGCATCCTGTACCTCTTTCGGGGCTTTGGCCGGTTGTTTCGATTTCTCTGTATGCTTTTCGTGCTCACCGGCTGCATCCGGTGCAGTGGCGTCGCAGGATATCAATAATAGAACCCATGCAAAGGCCAGAAAAAATTGTGTTAATGATTTCATCAGTTTATTTTTTAGCAGAGCTGCCCGGAGGCTGCTCCCAGAATTTATCATCCCAGTTAAGGTCGGGATCGGTATGGGCTCTCCAGGGGATCCGGGTTAGACTATCCAGTTGCTCTTCGGTTAGGCATTCCTGATAGTGCCGGAATAATTCGCGTTCTTCGAACCGGATATGCTGTTCGAGTGTATCGGCAAAAAGATTCAACATATCCTGAGAGGATTCTTTATCCAGGCGCTGCACCAGGTTGCGCAGTACATCATGATCTGCTTTTGCTTTAAGCGATAATTCATCCTGATCAATCAGGTTAAATAAATGCGCTTCTTCTTCCCGGAAATGATGCTGCAGATCTTCCTGAAAAAAATACCGGCAATAGGCGGCAATGCGCTCGCTGTCAACGGCAAGGCGCAAGCCCTGTCTGATTTTCCAGACCAGCAATAATCCAAAATGATGGTCTTTTGAAAGTTCAACCAGGGCTGCATGCCGCTTGAGGGGTTTAGTGGTCATGAAAGTGTTTTTTCAAGTTGTAATGCCTGAGGAAAGAGGATGTTATTCTCCAGATGGATATGGGTGAACAAATCATTCTCGAATTCCTGCAGTTTGTTGAACAGGAAAGCATAGCTCGCGCAGGCGTCGGAAGGCAGCTTATATCCATCGGTAATGCTCCTGATTTCGGCAAGGTGCTGTCGTACCATCTCGTGTTCAGCTTCCATCATGGTGATGGGATTCAACACGGTATTGAAATTTTCGCGACGTACCGGTGTTTGTGTATCGGCAGCCTGTTGCAAATGTTTGATAAACGGGAACAGGATCTTTTCTTCTTTTTCCATATGGTCCATCATTTCGGAAGCGATCATCCCGATCAGGGTATTTACCCGATTCAGTTCCGGATGCTGGGCTCCATGTACAGAAGCTACTTTAGCGCCATAGGTCTGAAGATCTGGTAGCGATTTCAGTACATAACTGTGGTGAATATTCACAATATAATCAGCCAGAAAATCAGGCTTCCATTCTGCAAAGGCCATTGGCCGGGTTTCCGGATTTTTATCCGCTTCCTGCAATTCCTGTTCTATAACGGTTACATCCAGTCCTTTTTCAGCACAGGCTTCCTTAACCGTTTTCTTACCACCGCAACAGAAATCCAGTCCGTATTTTTTGAAAACCTCCGCTTTACGGATATCCTTAGCCGCGATTTCGCCCAAAGATGATTCCTTAACACCCGGAGGGTTTTTTGTTATGCATACTCTCCAGATTTCAGGGCCCTGTTCCAGGTATTCCCAGGTAAATCCGTTGCCCCGCTCACCCAGTAGTTGATAATAGAGTGGCTTCGGATCATGATCATTCAAAATATTCAGTTGCTCACCGCCATTAAGCGCATCAAAACGGGCAAATATGGTAGGATGTTTTTCCCTGGGAGCCAGCACCGTTACATCTAAATAATTCTCTTCAACAGTATACATACAAATCGATTTTTGATTATTAAAGCATAAAAGTACTTCAATACTTTTATTTAAAAATCATTTTGTCCGATTATTTTTTTAAAAAATGAATTTTTTTAGGAATTATTAGCATTTCAGCCCTGATCAGGCAAATTTGGGCGACGTATTATCCTGTTCAAATCGCCCGTATTTTTCGCGAAGTTCTATTTTGAATACCACTCCTCCGATATCTTCCATGCCTACGGAAGGATAAGGCCAGTTGGGGGTGAGCTTTCGGGTTTGACTGGGAACCATGGCCATCGACTGGCTGAGCAGTAACTTCAGGGCCTGATTGCGCTGTTCTCCGGAAAGTTCTTCATAGCGCCCCCACCCGATCACAGAGGTCCAGTTTCCCGCGGTTTCAATAACATCCACCTCAAAACATACTTCTGGATTGGTGCGCATCAGGTTGAGTTTCATCCCTTCTTCAGCATGGCAAAATATCGTAGATCCGCTGGAAGCATAGCTGATAGGAACAACATACGTTTTATGATTCGCATGGCAGCCGATACGGCCTATGGATTGTGAAGCCAGGAATTCAAGTATTTTTTCTTCACTAAGGTTTCCCTGCATAACAGTCGGATTTAAAATTTAATCTAATATACTATCCTGCCGCGTAATCCGCCTGACTTTTTCCGGCTCCTCCTTTGTCAGTACAACAGGTTTTTCAGTCTTGCCATATCTGTAATTCTGATTTTAGCCTGTTGAATTTCAATTAGCTTTTCCGACTTGAAATCGCTCAGGGTTCTGATCAGGCTTTCGGTTGCTGTACCCACATATTGCGCGATATCTTCCCGGGGGATATCAATAGCCCGGATGCCCGGCTGATCACGGAAGAATTTTTCATGAATATCAACCAGCGCTTTCGCCACCCGTTTGCGCAGGGAGTCATAGGCCATATGCAACAGTCGCTCTTCCTTATCTTTTACATTATGGGTGATCAGTTTGATGAACTTACCCGCCAATGCCATATCGCTGAATAGTGCTTCCAGGAAAGCTTCCTTACTGAGGGCTACAATTTCGGCATCTTCCTGTACCACAGCTGTATCTTCATATAGGCTGTCTTCAATCAGCGGTATATAACCAATATAATCTCCTTCTACATACAGATTGGTGATGTACTCCTTGCCGTCTTCATGCTGCCGAAATGATTTTACCTTGCCTTTTTTCAGCCAGTACAAATGCCGGGGACGTTTTCCCTCGGAATATAAAACGTTCTTTTTCAGAAAAGTCTGGCTGTCCTGTTCCTCAGGGTTCAGCGTAAAAAAACCCGAGGTTCCCAATTCCCGGATCAGCGCGTTAGCGCCCTTTTCACCTTCACCAAAGGACTCATTAATTATCGCCGATTTCTTCAGGCGGGTGTCAATGGCTTTCAACAGTTCTATATCGTCGAACGGTTTAGTAATATAATCATCGGCACCCATTTCCATCCCTTTGCGGAAATCACTGCGTTCCGTTTTTGCGGTCAGGTAGATAAATGGAATATTTTCCGTTTCACGGTTCATTTTCAACAGGTGCAGCACACCGTAACCATCAAGGTCGGGCATCATAATATCACAAACGATCAGGTGCGGTTTTTCGGCTATAGCCAGCTCTACCCCTTTTTTACCGTTCTCGGCCACAAATGTTTTGAACCCCGCGAGTTCAAGTATTTCTGCTGTATTCTCCCGGATATCCCGGTTATCATCAATTACCAAAATCACTTTTGACATGCTGTAATGAATTGCTTGGCGTAAAAATAGCAAAACTCCCGCTTCCCGATGATTTATCTACAGGTACAACCCCTGATGATTATCATTCCGCTTCCTGAGTGCAGTCAATTTACCTGAAGAGCCGCGCATGTAGTTTCGCGCTACATGCAACCAACGCCAGTTATTGAAGAAACCGCCTGTCATCACTGCGGTGAAGCCTGTACCGGTTCAGCCATTCGGGTACAGGATCATGTATTTTGTTGTGATGGCTGTAAAATGGTCTTCCAGCTCCTGGATAAAAACGGCCTGTGTGATTACTATGCCCTGAATGAAAACCCGGGCATTACCCTGAAAAAACCTGCGCGCAGAAATAAGTTCGCCTTTCTTGATGATGAGAAGATCTTCCGCCAACTGGTACAGTTTGCCGATGAAAACCAGGTACATATAACCCAGCATTTGCCGCAGATGCATTGCAGCTCCTGTTTGTACCTGCTCGAAAACCTGCATAAAATCAATGCCGGTGTAATCAGCAGTACGGTCAACTTTCCACGCAAAGAGGTTACGGTGGTGTATTCCAGGAAAGAGCTCACACTACGCGGACTGGCCGAATTACTGACTTCTGTCGGTTATGAGCCCTACATCAGCCTGAACGATCTGAATGGTAAAAAGCCGGTTATCGACCGCAGCCTCCTGTACCAGCTGGGAATTGCCGGGTTTTGTTTTTCCAACATCATGCTGCTGAGTTTCCCGGAGTACCTGGGTCTCGACAAAGGTGATGAACAACTGGGCCTGATCTTCCGGTATATGAACCTGGTGTTGTCGCTTCCGGTTTTTTTTTATAGCGCGCGGCCATTCTTTGAATCAGGTTATAAGGCGCTAAAACATAAATTCCTGAATATTGATGCACCGATCGCGCTGGCCATTTTGGTGACTTTCGGCCGAAGTGTATATGAGATTTTGACCGATACCGGTGCAGGCTACCTCGACTCAATGGCCGGCATTGTATTTTTTATGCTGATCGGCCGGGTGTTGCAGGAAAAAACTTATGCCCATTTATCGTTCGAGCGCGATTTCAGGGCTTATTTTCCCATTGCGGTAGCCGTAGTAAAAGAGGATAAAGAAGTACCCACCTCCCTTCCCGACATCCGAAACGGCGATACCCTGCGCATTCATCATGAAGAACTGATTCCTGCCGACAGTATTATCACCCGCGGAAAAGCGTATATCGATTACAGTTTCGTTACAGGCGAATCGGTACCGGTATCGAAAGAAATGGGAGAGATCGTTTATGCCGGCGGGCGACAGACCGGAGGTATGATTGAAGTGCTGGTGATCCGGGAAGTCTCTCAAAGTTACCTCACGAAATTATGGTCTGATTCAGACCGGGATAAAGCGGCTGATACACTTAATAAAACATCCTTTGTTCATCTACTCAGCCGGTATTTTACGCTTATCGTTTTCACCATCGCCACCATCGCGGCAATATACTGGGCACTCAATAATCCGGCTAATATTTTTCCGTCGGTTACAGCGGTGTTGATCATTGCCTGCCCCTGCGCCCTGCTGTTGTCGAATACGTTTACGAATGGGCATATTATCAATATCCTGGGCAGAAACAAATTGTTTGTGCGCAATGCCGGTGTGATCGAACAAATCAGCAAAACCACGCATATTGTCTTTGACAAAACCGGAACCCTAACAGATCCATCGCGGCAGGATGTGACATACAATGGAATACCGTTGACAGAAACACTGAAGGAAAGTATTGCTGCTGTGATGGTTCAATCCGCTCACCCACTGAGTAAGGCCGTATTTGCATCGCTGAACACCACGGGCAGAGCTGCAGTAAAGGATTTCAGGGAATTTACCGGGAAAGGCGTGTGTGGGAAGGTATGGGAGAACAACATCAGACTGGGTTCTGCGGAATTTACCGGTTTGAATGAAGTCAACGGGAATGGAACAGCGGTACACCTGCGGATCAATGATCAGTATTATGGAAAATTTACGATTCGCAACCATTACCGCGAGGGGGTTACGGAACTGATCAAAACCTTATCACCCTATTACAACATAAGCGTCATCTCCGGCGATAATCCATCGGAACAACCTGTACTCGAACAACTACTGGGGCCCCAGGTGCAATTGCATTTTAACCAGCAGCCCGAAGACAAACTACGTTTTGTACGTCAGTTACAACAGGATGGCGGTAAAGTGATGATGATCGGAGATGGACTGAATGACGCGGGCGCTTTACGGGAAAGCCATACCGGAATTGCCCTCACTGATGATTCGGGCTATTTTACCCCGGCCAGTGATGGTATCATGGAAGCCACAGCCTTACCGAAGTTGCAGGGTTTTATCCGGCTGTGTACCGCAAACCGCAAGATCGTGATCGCCAGCTTCATCGTATCGATCCTGTACAATATTGCTGGAATCTATTTCGCGGTTCAGGCTTTATTGTCACCCCTGGTGGCAGCCATCCTGATGCCGGCAAGTTCAATCAGCATCATGCTGCTCACCTATAGCGCGTCGAAACTTACTGCGCACCGTGAGTTTGGCATTGATAAAAATCATTTTCCCCTTTAACGTTCGTCATAGTTCTGTCATACGCCACAGGGTAGTTTTACAAAAATTTATTCAGATGAGTGTAATAGCTGTTTTATTGGTGGCCAGCATATCGGTTGCCGCCCTGTTCTTAGCGGCATTTATCTGGAGTTTAAAAAACGGCCAGTTTGATGATGATTTTTCTCCACCGAGAAGAATTCTCTTCGATGACCGTGATGACAGTGAAGAGAAAAATTTCAATCAATAAGTGCGTATCATCTCAACTAAACATTTCGAAAAATCAATTAAATGCAGGTAGAAAAGTTTTATTACGACAATAAGATCGTCAAATATTTCGCATATGCCATGCTGTTCTGGGGAATCATTGGAATGATCTTCGGGTTATATGCAGCCATTCAATTGTATCTGCCGCAAACCAGTATGGATTTCGCTCCCACCACCTTCGGTCGGGTAAGGCCGGTTCATACCAACGCGATCATCTTTGCATTTGTGGGCAACTGTATTTTTATGGGAGTTTATTACTCCCTGCAACGCCTTTGTAAAACCCGCATGTACAGTGATGCGCTGAGCTGGATCCATTTCTGGGGATGGCAACTGATCATCGTCACCGCGGCCATCACGCTGCTTCTGGGTTACACCACCGGTAAAGAATATGCTGAGCTGGAATGGCCTGTAGATATCGCCATTACACTTATCTGGGTGGTATTTGGATACAATATGATGGCCACGATCGTGAAGCGTCGCGAGAAACACCTGTATGTTGCCATCTGGTTTTACATTGCCACCTGGGTAACCGTAGCCATGCTGCATATCGTAAATTCCTTTTCCATTCCGGTTACCCTGTTCAAAAGTTACAGCTGGTATGCGGGCGTTCAGGACGCGCTGGTTCAGTGGTGGTACGGCCATAATGCTGTGGACTTCTTCCTTACTACACCCATCCTTGGACTAATGTATTAATTCCTTCCCAAGGCTGCCAACAGGCCGGTATATTCCTATCGCTTATCCATTATACACTTTTGGGCCCTCATCTTTATTTATATCTGGGCCGGACCGCATCACCTGCTTTATACCGCGCTGCCGGAATGGGCACAATCGCTTGGGGTAGTCTTCTCCGTTATGCTGATCGCGCCATCATGGGGCGGCATGCTTAATGGTCTGTTCACCTTACGTGGAGCATGGGATAAGGTTCGGGAAGAACCCGTGCTGAAATTTTTTGTGGTCGCTATCACCTGCTATGGCATGGCCACTTTCGAAGGCCCGATGCTCAGCCTGAAGAATGTTAGCGCCATAGCGCACTACACCGACTGGATCGTAGCGCACGTACATATCGGCGGTCTCGGCTGGAACGGTTTCATGGCTTTTGGGATCATGTATTACCTGATTCCGAAAATGTTCAATACCCCATTGTATTCCAAAAAACTGGCCACCAATCACTTCTGGCTGGGAACGATCGGGATCGTCTTATATGCGGTACCGCTCTACTGGGCAGGATTTGCACAGGCCCAGATGTGGAAAACATTTACTGAAGAAGGCCAGTTGAAATTCCAGTTCCTGGAAACAGTGACCAACATCATTCCCATGTACATCACCCGCAGCATTGGCGGAGCATTATACCTTACCGGTGTATTCATAATGGTCTATAATCTGCGTAAAACCGTATTACAAGGGAAGTTCGTGGCCAATGAATATGCGGAAGCTGCGCCGATCGTTAAGAAAGAACATGCCACAAAAGAACACTGGCATCGCTGGATCGAACGTCGCCCCTTCACCCTGCTGATCGCCAGTCTTATTGTTGTAGCCATTGGCGGTATTTTGGAAATGGTCCCCACCTTCCTTATCAAATCAAATATCCCAACCATCACCAGCGTAAAACCTTATACGCCGCTGGAATTGCATGGACGAGATATTTATGTGCGGGAAGGCTGTTATACCTGTCACTCTCAAATGATCCGGCCTTTCCGGGATGAGGTTGCCCGTTATGGCGAATATTCCAAAGCCGGTGAGTTTATTTACGATCACCCCTTCCAGTGGGGCAGTAAACGAACCGGACCCGATCTGGCAAGAAGCGGTGGTAAATATCCCGATAGCTGGCACTACAACCACATGCTTGATCCGCAGTCGATGTCACCCGGATCCATCATGCCTACCTATTCCTGGCTGCTGGATGATAAGATCGACACGGCCACTACCGGATCAAGAATCAGGGCTATGCAAACGCTGGGTGTTCCGTACCCGGAAGGTTACGATAAGATAGCCAACCAGGAATTGCTCAACCAGGCCGGAAAAATACAGGACAACCTGAAAAGAGATAAGATCGAAACACCCAAAACCGCGGAGATCGTCGCCCTGATCGCATACCTGCAACGTATCGGTACAGATATCAAAGGCGAAGCGGGTAAGACAGATGTCGGGGTTAAATAAGCACAAAAACGTTTAAAAATTTAGTACATGAAATTCATTCATTATCTGGAAAAAATATCGGGGGTGGATATCATCGCGATGGCTTCCTTCGGAATATTTTTCCTCTTCTTTCTTGTTATGATCGTGTGGGTTTTCACCGCCGACAAACAAACCATTAAAGAACTCAGTAATATCCCCCTGGATAAATAATAAAACCAGAACCCTTATGCGCACCAGTGCTTCAAGAATAGCTGTATTTTTCCTTTCGGTCCTCATCGCACCACTGACCGGCTGGGCTGCAGGTCCGCCTAAACCTTCCAGCATCAACGACCCGGTGGTATTAACCATGGTGATTATCATGTTCATCCTGCTGCTGGCGATCGCCCTGCTGGCCAACATCCTCATCGGTGCGGCTAACTATAAACGTGAGGAGGAAAAGAAACAATCCACCGGCGGTATCGTTTCTGCCCTACTGCTGGCTGTACTTCTCCCTGTTGCATCGACTGCCCAGGATACCGTACCGGTAGTGACCACGGCCCAGCAATTTCCGGGCGGACTCAGTGCCACGGCATTTTACTTTATGACGGGCGTACTGATCGTTGAACTGCTGGTCATCTTTATCCTTCTCTTCCAGGTAAAACAGGTGCTTCGCCCCGAATTACCTGAAACAGAAGCAGTGGAGAAAGAACCATTTACCGTTCGATGGAAAGCCGCGTTTGCCACTTGGTGGAAAAAGATGAACAGCTTCAAACCCATCGAACAGGAAGCGGATATCGAACTGGATCATGATTATGATGGCATAAAAGAACTCGACAACCGGCTTCCCCCCTGGTGGCTGTATGGATTTTACCTGACAATCATTATCGGCGTCGTGTATTTGTGGCGGTATCATGTTGCTGAAAGCGCACCTTTAAGTGCAGAAGAATTACAGATTGAAATGGCCAGAGCCGAAAAACAAAAAGCGGAATACCTTAAAAATGCCGCCAACAATGTTGATGAAAATACCGTAGTGCTGCTGTCGGCGGAAAGTGATATTGCAGCAGGAAAAAAATTATACAGCATTAATTGCGCTGCCTGTCATGGCCAAGCTGGTGAAGGAACCGTCGGACCTAACCTGACTGATGAATACTGGATGCATGGTGGTTCGCTAAGTGATGTATTCAAGTCGATCAAATACGGCTGGCCCGATAAAGGGATGAAAAGCTGGAAGGATGATTTTTCCCCCATGCAGATCGCTCAGCTAACCAGTTTCCTTAAAAAACTCGAAGGCACCAACCCCCCTAACGCGAAGGAGCCCCAGGGTGACATCTATAAGGAACAGGCAGCCGAAAATGAAGTAACAATGTCAACAGACAAACCCTAAAATTCAGGAATTGAGTATTGCAGATACGAGATCAGACAAACGAAAAAGTTCAGAAGCTTTCCGCGACCGGATCGCTACTGTAGACGAGAAAGGAAAACGTAAATGGATATTTGCGAAAAAGCCATCCGGTAAATTTTACCGTGCACGAACAGTGGTTTCCTGGTTTTTCTTTGTCCTTTTTTTCACCATGCCGTTCATTCATATAAATGGACGACCCCTGTTCATGTTCAATATTCCTGAAGCGAAATTCATCATTTTCGGAAAAATCTTCTGGCCCCAGGATTTCTTTATTTTCGGACTCGGCATGGTGGCCTTCATTGTATTTATCGTGCTGTTCACCGCCGCCTTTGGGCGATTGTTCTGCGGATGGGTTTGCCCCCAGACCATCTTTATGGAAATGTTCTTTCGGAAGATTGAATATTATATTGAAGGCGATGCCGCCGCCCAGAGAATGCTGGCCAAATCGCCCTGGACACGCGAGAAGATCATGAAGAAAGGACTAAAACACCTGGTGTTTTTTCTCATGTCGTTCATCATCGCCAACTTCTTCCTGGCCTATATCATCGGCATGAAGGAGCTGCAAAAGATCATCACCGAACCAGTAACAGCACATATTGGCGGCCTGATTTCCATTCTGGTTTTTTCCGGGGTGTTTTATTTTGTTTACGCGTATTTCCGGGAACAGGTCTGTACGGTTGTGTGTCCCTATGGCCGCCTGCAGAGCGATTTACTCGAGCAGAATTCCATGGTGGTGGCCTATGATTACGAACGTGGTGAGCCCCGTGGAAAATACAACAAAACCCAGCCTGATGCAAACGGCGACTGTATCGACTGCTTTCAGTGTGTGGATGTTTGTCCAACAGGAATCGATATCCGAAATGGCACCCAGATGGAATGTGTAGGTTGTACGGCGTGTATAGATGCCTGTGATGCCATCATGCTAAAGATCAACCGCCCTACAGGTCTTATCCGTTATGCTTCGGAGAACGGTATCCGCGACAAAAAACCCCTGCGTTTTACGGGAAGAATGAAGATGTACCTGGTGTTGCTGGTGATATTAACCGGCCTGCTGAGCTTCCTGCTCATCTCCAGGAAAGATATTGATGCCACCATTATGCGTACACCCGGAATGCTTTACCAGGAGCGTGGAACAGATAGTGTTTCCAACCTGTACAATATCAAGGTGGTGAATAAAACAGATCATGATGTTCCATTGAACATTCGTCTTACCAGTCAACAGGGTGATGTTCAACTGATCGGCGGCCATGATATTATCGTTAAAAATGAAGGACAGGGAGCAGGTTCATTCTTTGTTATTCTTCCCCGCAATATCATTACCGAACGAAAACTGAATATTGAACTTGGCCTGTACCAGGGAGATCAATTGATCGATGTAATAAAAACAAATTTTTTAGGACCCGTAAGGGATTAAAGATAGCATACTATGAGCTGGGGCAATAAACTTTTACTGGTATTCATCGCTTTTGGCGGACTGATGTTTTTCATGGTCTATAATTCAATGAATACGCATTTCGATCTTGTAACCAAAGAATATTACAAGGAAGAACTGGCCTATCAGGGCATCATTGATGGCCGCGATAATGCCCGGAGGCTGAATGGCAAATTATCGCTCACAGAGCAGGACAGTCATCTTGTACTGCAACTGCCGGAAGGGGTCACCACTGATTCTGTTCGTGGTAAAATCTGGTTCTATTGCGTTACCGATGCGTCAAAAGACCTGTTTGTCGACCTCATGCCGGGTACAGATGGCATCCAGCGTATACCGCTCAGTGAACTGAAGTCGGATAAATACACGGTGAAACTGGAATGGAAGCAGGGCGACACCAACTATTACCTAGAAGAACGTTTTAAAAAACAACCCTGACCTATGCTGGAGGTTATTGTAGCGGGACTGATACTGGGCGGACTAAGCAGTTTTCACTGTGTGGGAATGTGCGGACCACTGGCATTCTCACTGCCTGTATCCCATATGCCCCGTCACCGGCAGGTTTTATCGGTTAGCGTTTATAATGCCGGCAGAATGTTAACCTATGTTCTCCTGGGGCTGATCTTTGGTTTTGCCGGACGAAACCTCCAGCTTGCCGGATTACAGCAGGCTTTTTCAATTATCACCGGTATCATCATGCTGGTTTTGGCGCTGATGTATTTCAGCAACCGATATACGGCTCAACCTAAAATTGCCAACCGCCTGCAGCGTGGCATACACAATTTAATGAGCTATGCGCTTCAGCTTAAATCTGTGCGGGGCTTTGCACTGCTGGGCCTGGCCAATGGGCTGCTTCCCTGTGGTATGGTTTACCTGGCGCTGGCGGGCGCGGTTAATACAGGGTCAATTGAAAACAGTATGATGTTTATGGGAATGTTCGGACTGGGGACATTTCCGGCAATGATGATCATTGGCCTGGTGGGTTTCCGGTTAAAACTGTCCCTGCGCCAGAAAATACGAAACCTGGTTCCTTATGTAATGTCTGTGATGGGTATTTTGCTGGTTCTGCGGGGAATGAATCTGGGTATTCCGTTTATAAGTCCGGTGCTTTTCAGTGGAGCCGCGGATCCCGTGATCTGCCATTAAAAAATACCCAGCTCATCCTTATTGCGATCCTGGTATCCCCACTCTTCATCCTGCTGTAATTCCTTTCCTGAATACCTGCCATAGCGAATAACCGTGTACACGAGCCATAACATTAATAAAGGCGAAAGGGCATAAACCAAACCGGCCAGTGGAGCTAACCAACCTGTCTGCAGCAAGACAACATAGAATATTAGCAAAAGGGATACGGTAATAACGGCAAAAGTGGAATTTTTCAACATAACCATGCGATTTGATCCATGGTTACCTGATGAAAATATTATGCCCCGCGATAGGGAATGCTGAACGAAATGGTGGTACCGCTGTTTAATTCACTGTCAATGTCTATTTCGCCCTCCAGCAGGTCAAGGTAACGTTTCACAATATGCAGCCCCAGGCCGGTACCCTGGATATTAGTCGCATTCTTTCCCCTGAAGAAACTGGAAAACAGGTGTATTTTATCTTCAGGCGCAATACCAATTCCGGAATCTTTAACCCTTATGGAAAGTTGCTGTTCATCAACGGAGGCATCCAAAAGGATATTCGTGTTTTCCGAAGAAAATTTAATCGCGTTACTCATCAGGTTGATGAGAATATTTTTCAACTGTTTTTTGTCGGTAGAAAAATGACGGGCGCCTGAAATATTCACCACAATATCCTGGCCTGGTTTCAGGATAGTTTTCAGTTCTTCAACCAGGTCATTCAGAAACTCCTGAACATCGAAAGATTCATGTGCAATAGAGATCTTTCCTTCTTCCAGTTTTCCGAGCGAAAGAAAGTCTTCGAGAATTTCATTAAGATTTTTTACCGATTCCTTAATCCGGTGAATATGTTTTTCCCGCTTGTCCTGCTGATCTTCACGGGTATATTTTCCAATAAGCGAAGCCGATGACATGACCGAACTGAGGGGTGTTCTGAATTCATGCGAGGCCATAGACACAAAGCGGCTTTTGATTTCGTTCAGTTCCTTTTCTTTCTCCAGCGCTTCCGTTAGCTCCTGGCGCGAGCGTTCCAGTTCACTGAGCGCTTCTTTTAAAATGAGTGTTCTTTCTTCCACCTTGCTTTCCAGCGCGATATTCAGTCTCTGTATGCTGTTGGTCACATTTTCAAGCTGATTTTTTTGTTCTATAAGATTTCGCTCCGCTTCCTTCCGGGCAGTAATATCTACGATAAAAGCGATCACAAACATTTCGTGCTGTTGCTTGAAATGACTCAAGCTCACTTCTACCGGAAATTCGCGGCCGGAGGCATGTTTCGCAAAAAGATCCCGCCCATGCCCCATCGTTCTGTTGGATGGTTTTGAATAAAATCCATGGCGGTAGCGCACATGATCATGCTCCACCCGCGCGGGAATCAAAATTTCCACCGGCTTACCGATAAGCTCTTTCTTATCATACCCGAAAAGCTGAAGCGCAGCCGGATTTACCAAAATGATCTCACCCCGTTTATTGGTTAACACCACCCCTTCAGTTGCGTATTCAAAAAGCGCGTTGAGTTGCTGTCGTTCACTTTTTGCAGAACGGTAAACCGCTTTTATTTTAACAACCAACAGGGTCGACAGGATCAATACAAGACCCGAAAATCCTTCTGCCAGCAAAACATCCGGTTGGGCCATACCATGAAAGATCCAGGCGGAAGCCACAACCAGTAATAGACCCATAGCGCCAAATACCCAGGTGATGGTATTTTTTTCGAGAAAGATCGTGTAGAATACCAGCAAAACCAGCCCGCTGTTCAGGTACAGAATTTCCGGAAAATAAAATTTTGCTACGGCTACCAGAAGAAATAAGAGACTTCCAACGATAAGGATAACCGGGTATTTTGCTTTGAACATAGGATTGCTAAGGTAAATATTCCTCCTTAAAGAGACGCGTTCAACGCCCTTATCCACCACCACCCGGAAATAATGCCGAAGCTTTACCGGTCAGGAGGGTGAACCTGAACAGATTTGATCATTCTCATACCAGCGGTTAACATTACTCACGTATGGCGAGCAGGGGAAATTCTACTTTCATAAAATGAAGGAAGCCCCGATCAGCGAAGATTTGATTCTGAAGTACAATCAACCTGTACCCCGGTACACCAGCTATCCCACCGTTCCATTCTGGAACAACGATATGTCTCCGGCACAATGGGAACAAGCGTTCAGCGCGGCGTTCAACCTGCGTAATCATACCGAGGGCATAAGTCTGTATGTACATCTGCCCTTCTGTGAGCAGTTGTGCACCTATTGCGGCTGCAATAAACGGATCACCACCAACCATAATGTTGAAGAAGAATATATCAAGGTACTGGAAAAAGAATGGATGCTCTACCGGAAGCTGATGCACCAAACCCCGGTCATTCGGCAGCTGCACCTGGGCGGAGGCACCCCAACCTTTTTCTCTCCAAAAAACCTCGACCGGATTATCGGAATGCTGCTGAAAAATACCATCAAACATCCGAAGCACGAGTTTAGTATTGAAGGGCATCCCAATAACACTACTTCCGCCCACCTGGATGTCCTGTACAAACACGGCTTCCGGCGTATCAGCTATGGCGTGCAGGATCTTGATCCGGAAATACAACGGATCATCAACCGGATACAACCGGTAGAAGCAGTACAACTGGCAACCAGCCGCGCGCGTGAGGCAGGCTTCGAGTCGGTGAACTTCGACCTCATCTACGGTCTTCCCCGGCAGACGACCGAAACCATGCGCAATACCATAGACGAGGTTATCCGGATGCAGCCCGACCGGATCGCTTTCTACAGCTATGCGCATGTTCCCTGGACCAGTAAGGGCCAGCGCCTCTTCGATGAAAGCGATCTTCCTAATGCCACTGAAAAGCTCAAGCTGTACCAGTTGGGGAAGAGCATGTTTGTTAATGCAGGTTATGCTGATATCGGAATGGACCATTTCGCCATGCCACATGATGCCTTATACAAGGCCAGGAAAGATAAAACCCTATACCGTAATTTCATGGGATATACCGCGTCCAATCCGGGCATGCTGCTTGGCCTGGGCGTTTCGGCGATCAGCGATATTGGTACGGCCTATGCCCAGAATGAAAAGGCCCTGTCGGAATATTACGCCCTGGTCAATAAACAAATCCTTCCCGTCACGAAAGGCTATATGCTCAATGAAGAAGACCTGTATATAAAAGCATATATTCTGGAGATCAGTTGCCGAGGTGAAACAACTTTTGATCAGTCACACCTGGAGGTTTTACAAAAGTACAGCTTTCCGGTTCTGGAAGAAATGCAGGCCGATGGACTGGTGAAATTCGATGATCACGCGTTGATCGTTACCCCTGTGGGGCACCATTTCATCCGAAACATCTGCAGCGCGTTTGATCTGCGACTGCAGGCATCGAAAGAACAGCTTGAACAAAACAAAATGTTCAGCAAATCGATTTAAAAAGTTTTCAAATTACTATATATCATTTATACCCTGACATGCCGCTCTACAATCCCTGAACCCTTTTAATTCCTACCATAAAAAATCCCGGCTCTTAGTTGAGCCGGGATTTAATTTTATACGTGATGAGATTAATTATCGATAACCAGCAACTCACTCATGGGAACGGGTTTCTTCTTACGCTGTGTCCAGGCAATGATGCGATCAAAGATGGCATACATGACCGGAACAATGATCAGGGTTAGGAAGAGCGAACTGACCAGTCCTCCTATGATCACCCAGGCAAGGCCGTTTTTCCATTCGGCGCCGGGACCGGAGGCAAGCGCAATGGGCAGCATCCCGAATACCATCGCGATGGTGGTCATCATAATAGGCCTTAGCCGCGCATGGTTCGCATCCAGCAAGGCCTGGTAGGTACTGGCACCTTCCGCTTTACGCTGGTTGGTAAAATCGACCAGAATGATCGCGTTCTTTGCTACCAGCCCGATCAGCATGATCAACCCAAGAATCGTAAAAATATTGAGCGAATTATTCGTCAGCGCCAGCGCCAGCAAGGCACCGATAATGGCTAACGGAATCGAAAACAACACCACAAACGGATATACGAAACTGTTATACAGCGCCACCATAATCAGGTATACCAGAATGATAGCCGCAAGCAGGGCAATACCCAGCGATCCGAAGCCTTCACTCTGGTTCTCCATATCGCCCGACCAGACATAACTCACACCTACAGGCCGGGGTAACTGCTCAAATTTAGCTTGCCATTCCGCTGCCACCGTTCCCGTAGGCCGGCCAACAGCTTGCGATTCAATAGTAACAGAGGTACTCTTGTCGCGGCGTTCAAGCTGGCTGGGACCTGAACTTTCCGTTACTGTCGCGAACTGGGCTAACCGTACCGGCTGACCGCTATTATTGGTGAACAACAGATTCTCCACATCCCGGATATTCCGGCGGTTAAAACTGCTATAGCGGATATTGATATCATATTCATACTCCCCTTTCCGGAACTTACCATTGGTGTTACCTGAAAATGCCGTTTGCATGGTAGCTCCTACGGTAGAAAGGTTCAGTCCTAATGCAGCCATCTTATCCCGGTCGACCTGAACATTGATTTCCGGATTACCGGCCTCTACCGAAAGCTTCATCTCCGTTGCCCCGTCAACTGTCTTTAACGCGTTCATAGCGGCATTGGCAAAATTCAGTACACTGTCTAATTCGGGACCGGTAACCACAAGGGCAATTGGCGCCCGTTCGGCCGAACCCAGAATACTTACCGGAACCGTTTTCACCTTGGCGCCTGTGAGCAGGGGCGCTAACTCCTGCTTGATTTTAGCGGAGTAGATATAGGAATCATCGCTGCGTTGACTTTTATCCACCAGCAATACACTGATCTCCGATTTATAAGGCGTCGCCTGGGTTCCTCCCATACCATCACTCGACTGTCCAACAGTGGTAATGATCCGGGTTACCTCGGGTTTTGCGAGCAGAAATTCTTCCGCTTTCTTGGTCAGCTCATTGGTCCGCTCAATGGAAGATTCTTTGGGCAGTTCGATCTGTACCAGGAATTCGCCGCGATCACTTTTGGCGAAAAATTCAGCGCCGATAAAGCCTCCGCCAATCAGGTAAAATGACGCAAAGAGCATTGCGAAGACCAGGGCCAGGGTGGTTTTCTTATGTGCCAGCGACCAGCGCAGGATACCGCTGATCCATTGGGTGAAGTTATCCATCCCCCGCTCAAAGGCCAGGATCACCCTGCCGGAAAACGATTTTCCGGTGATGTGTTCCAGTTTTCCAAAACGCGAGGAAAGCCAGGGTACAATAGTGAATGAGGATAGGAGCGATAAGAGAGTGGCGATGGCCACGGTTACGGCAAATTCTTTAAGAATATCGGCCGCAAGTCCGGAGCTCATGGCAATAGGAACAAATACCACTACAATAACCAGGGTTATAGATACAACGGTAAAACCGATCTCACGTGTAGCATCATACGAAGCTTGCACCCTGTTCTTACCCATTTCCATATGCCGGTAAATATTTTCAAGCACCACAATGGCGTCATCTACCAGAATACCCACTACCAGTGAGAGACCCAGCAGCGACATCAGGTTCAGGGAATACCCCAGCAGGTACATTCCTATAAATGTCGCAATGAGTGATGCTGGAATGGCCACCATAACAATCAGGGCATTCCGGAAACTGTGCAGGAAAAACAACATTACAAAAGCGACCAGAACAATGGCCAGCACCAGGTCGAAAATAACGGCGTTGGCTGATTGAAGCGTATAGGTAGAACTGTCGCTGGCGATCATCAGTTCCAGACCGGTGGCGTTATAGTCGGTTTCCAGTTTTGCCACACTTTCCCGAACACCTTCACTCACGGAAACCGCGTTGGCATCCGACTGTTTCAAAACCTGAACGGCAATAGCGCTCTGCTGATTGACACGGGCTATTTTTTCAACGTCTTTCTGTGTATCCAGCACTTCTGCCACATCCGTTAACCGGATCTGCTCTCCGCCTCTTCCCGTGGCGATGACCAGGTTGCTCAGGTCATTGATATCCTGGTATTTTCCGGATAAACGGATCAGGATATCCTGGTCACGGGTTTGAATATTTCCGGTAGGAAAATCAAGATTAGAATTCAGTACTGCAGTTTGAACCTGTAAGAGCGACAGGCCATATCCTTCCAGCTTAGCCGCATCAATGTTCACCTGGAATTCCCGCTCACTGCCACCGATCAGGTTAACCTGGGCAACACCCGGAACCCTTGATAATACCGGAGATATCCGGTTATCCATTAGGTCATAAAATTCCGCTTCCGTAAGGTTAGAGGACGCGGCGATGGTCATGATGGGCAGGTCATCGAGTGAAAACTTATTCAGCGATGGCGGATCAACATCTTCAGGAAGATCTTTAAGAACGGCATTCACCTTACGCTGAGCGTCATTAAGCGCATAATCAACATCTGCACCACTGTTCAGGGTAATGATGATGATCGACAAACTTTCAAACGATTTTGATTCGAGTTTCTTGATATTTTCCATAGAGGAAACCGCGTCTTCGATCTTTCTCGAAACGGTATTCTCCACTTCGCTCGGCGAAGCACCCGGATAAATAGTGGTAACCGATACAACCGCGGGAGAGAACTTGGGCAGAAGCTCATAGTTCAGCAAACTGTAACTTAGGATACCCCCCAGGGTTAGTACGGTAAATAATACAATAACAAGCGTAGGACGCTTAATAGAAATTTCTGCGATTTTCATCTTATATATTTATCCTTCTGCAGTAAAGCAAAAAGGCGTATAGAACTATTTTATAAACGACACTTTATCGCCGTCAAATAAATTGATCTGGCCCGAAGTAACCACTACTTCACCGGCGGATAGACCATCCAGCACTTCAACATATTCTCCAAAGTTTCTTCCGGAAGTGATCTGCCGTTGAGCTGCGGTTGAATCGGTTGTGTTCACTACAAACACCAGGTTGCTGTTTACACTTCCCACAAAGGCAGAACGGGGCAGCATTAAACCGGTTACCGACGCGTCTTTATTGAAAGTGGCTGTACCAAACATTCCTGCTTTCAATTGTTGACTGGATGAATTCGCCACTTCAATTTCTACAGGAAAATTCAGGGCATTATCCGCTTTGGGCGCGATAAAAGAAATGCGACCGGTGAATACCTCACCCGGAAACACACTGGCCTCAACACTTACACGGTCACCAACTTTCAGTGAAGACACCTGTTGTTCATTCACAAATACATTCAGTTTAAGTCGGGATACGTTAACCAGTTCAAACAACGGTGTGCCGGGGGCAACCACTGCACCGGGTTCGATCATGCGCTTATTCACTACCCCATTGATAGAGGAGCGGATATTGGCATCGCCAATGCGGATCTTCGATTGCTTCACCCGGGCTTCCGCATTTTCAAGGGCAAGGGTTACCTGATCGAGCTGCTGGCGGGTGACGCCACCGGTTTTGAACGCGTTTTCAAAACGTTCTTTATCGCGCAGCGCATTCTGATAGGCAGCTTCAGCAGAGGACAGATCAACTTCAAGCTGATCGGTGCGTATAACCGCCAGCGTTTGTC
>JAEYRC010000207.1 GCA_023409675.1 Bacteroidota bacterium | reverse complement strand
GCTTTGATCAGTCCGGCCAGTTTGTTACCGGCATTCAGGCCGCTGATAACATTTTTCGCCGGAGACTGCAGCAGTCCGATGATTTCACCGATAAGGTCGTTTTTGCTTTTCAGCGTAGTCAGCGCTTTCAGCTGATCATCGCCGGCAAATACATCACCGTCGATAAAGGCAGCTTTCAGCTGCGGACGTTCTATTTTCGATTCAGTTCTGAACGAACTGAGGATTACTGCGGGTTCCTTGGCGTTTTCAGAGAAAAGCAGGGCAGTAACACCATTGAGCGACTCGTATACGTTGCTGAAGCGGTCGTTATCGATTGATTCCAGGGCTTTGCGGATCAGCGTATTTTTCGCTACACGCATTTCAACATTCTTATCGAAACAAATGCGGCGGAGTTTATTGATCTGCGCAACGCTGAGCGATTCGGTATTGGTGATATAGAAGTTATTGTACTGGGAGAATTTTTCCTTCAGCACATCTATCACTTCATTTTTTTCTTGTTTGGTCATTACGAATAATTTAATTCCGGTGAACGGAAATTAGTTCAGAATAGATTTGGTATCGATCGGAATGCTGGGGCTCATGGTACTGGCCATGAAAACGCTCTTCACATAAGTACCCTTTGCTGTGGAAGGTTTTGCTTTGATGATCGCGCTGATCAGCTCATTGCTGTTCTCCACGATCTTTTCAGAAGAAAAACTGATTCTTCCAATTGAAGCATGTATAATTCCTGCCTTATCTACTTTAAATGCGATCTTACCACCTTTAACTTCCGTAACGGCAGACGCTACATCATTGGTTACCGTACCGGTTTTCGGGTTGGGCATCAGGTTTCTCGGACCGAGAATTTTACCCAGCTTACCGATTTTAGGCATTACGGCAGGTGTAGCGACAATTACATCGATATCTACCCAGCCACTTTCAATTTTCTGAACAAACTCATCGAGGCCAACATAATCGGCGCCGGCTGCTTTTGCATCAGCTTCTTTATCTGGTGTACACAATACCAGTACTCTTTTAGTTTTACCTGTACCATGCGGCAGGCTAACGGTTCCGCGTATGGCCTGATCGGCTTTTTTCGGATCAACGCCAAGGCGTATGTGCAGATCCACAGAGGCATCAAACTTTGTGGTATTCACTTCCTTAACCAGGTTACTGGCATCGGTGAGTGTATACATTTTATTTTTATCCACCTTGCTATCGACTGCTTTTCTTTTTTTTGCAAGTCCCATTGTCATTCAGTTTTTAAATCCCGCGAATGCGGATCAGTTTATCAATTAATTTTCCCAGGGCGCTGTTCCCTCAACAGTAATGCCCATGCTGCGTGCCGTACCGGCAACCATACGCATGGCACTTTCTACGGTGAAACAATTCAGATCGCTCATTTTATCTTTGGCGATCTCTTCAACCTGAGACCAGTCGACTTTACCTACCTTGTTACGGTTAGGTTCTTTCGATCCGCCTTTCAGTTTAGCTGCATCCATTAACTGAACAGCAGCGGGGGGAGTTTTAATGATAAACTCGAAGGATTTGTCTGAATAAACAGTGATGAGCACGGGAAGAACTTTTCCCATTTTTTCCTGAGTGCGGGCGTTAAACTGCTTACAGAATTCCATGATGTTGATCCCTTTGGAACCGAGTGCAGGACCCACCGGAGGTGCCGGATTTGCCTGGCCACCCTTTACCTGAAGCTTAACGTAGCCGGTAATTTCTTTTGCCATGATTTGATTTTTTTGGTAATAACGTATCCGCTTTTTGCGGAAACTCCCATGATAAATTCAAAAAGAACTATGTATTTGGGGCGGCAAAGGTAAGAAGAATTATTTTTATCTCAAAATAATACCCGGCATGTTTGAAAAAGTTCACGTGGATTTTCGCCGGTTTTTTGAGCAGCTTTTTGCAAATAAATAACCAGTAATCAGATCGCAATAGTACATCATAGAAATCAAATCTTGTTTAATCCACTGCTTATTAACATTCTATAGATGCTTTTTTTATTTTCTGAAGAATTCTACGTAGCTTTTCGATTAAATTACTAACTCAACTTCTCAGTAAAATTCACTCAAAACACATCACACTATGGCCAAAGCAAAAAACAAATCGGCAAAGAAGGCTGCCCCTCCTAAAAAGGCAGTGAAAAAAGCCGCTAAAAAGGCTGTCAAAAAATCCGCACCTAAGGCCGGAAAAAAAGCAGCCGTTAAAAAAGCCGGCAAAAAAGCCGCAGCTTCCAAAGCAGTTAAAAAAACCGCTAAAAAAGCAGCCGGAAAAAAAGCTTCTAACAAACGGGCTTCTGCAAAAAAAGCAGCACCTAAAAAAGCGGTAAAGAAATCCACTACTAAAAAGTCAGCACCTAAAGCTGCGAAAAAAGCCGCTAAAAAAGCAGCTCCGGGCAAAGCCGGTAAAGCCGCTTCCCGTAAAGGTATCAAGATCGGCTCCAGCAAATCAGCCGGACCAAAAAAATCCGCTTCCAAAGCAGCTTCAAAAAAGTCGGCTCCCAAAAAAGCGGCGACTAAAAAAGCAGCAACTAAAAAAACGGCGACCGCTAAAAGAAGCAGAACCAAAGTCGCATCAACAGCAGGCGAAACCGCTGAACGCAATGATTCTTTATCAGAACCTATTTTTGATCCGCTGAAAAATACCGAAGAGTCATCAGGACTTGCTGATCAGGCTCCGGGTGGTGAAAATATGTAAGCACCGCATCAACACACGAAAAAACCCGCAGTGATGCGGGTTTTTTTATTCATTTTAGTTAACCGTTTATTGTTGTCAGTTCAGCTTTTCAACCTGCATATAGTTGAGCTCCACCGGAGTTGAGCGACCGAATATTTTAACGGTAACCTTAAGCTTTTTCTTTTCATCATTCACCTCTTCGATGATACCATTGAAGTCGTTGAAGGGACCTTCGATAATCTTAATCGTTTCTCCAACAATAAATGGTTCGACCATGCTTACACCACCGGCCTCAGCCATTTCATCCATTTTACCCAGCATTTTATTCACCTCCACCTTACGCAGGGCGATAGGATCTTCCTTACCGAGGAAATGAATAACATTGGGAGTACCTTTAACGGCGTCACGCAGATCGTCGGATAATTTACCTTCGATCACTTCTATCATAACATAACCCGGATAATAGTTGCGTTCGCGCATCACTTTCTTACCATTCTGCACTTTATACACTTTTTCCACGGGCAGAAACACCTGTTTCACAAAATCACCCCATCCGCCACGGGAAATCTCTTTATCCAGTATTTCCTTTACTTTTCGTTCTTTGCCACTCACCACGCGCAAAACATACCATTTGGTATCCTGTTGCGGTTCGGTAATTTGAATATCCTGGTTTTCCATACTAGAAGAATGAGTAGATGAGTTTCAAAACATATTGCGCTACCAGGTCCATAACCCACACAATTCCGGTGAAAATAAGGGTGGCACCCAATACAACCAGGGTAGATTGCTGCAGTTGGGTCCAGGTTGGCCAGCTAACTTTTTCCAGCAGTTCCCGGTAAGATTCCCTCAAAAAGATGGTGACTTTATTCATCGGATTAATACGGTTTGAAAATTAAAAATGATCTGCAGATTAGGTTGTGAAATGCAGTCAATAAACAAGTATCCGGTACGCTGCCGTTTACTTTTTATTGGCACGGGTACTAGGATTCGAACCCAGATCGAAGGTTTTGGAGACCTCTATTCTACCATTGAACTATACCCGTAGAAAACTAAAAGCTATTCCGGGTTAAGACGGAACAGCTTTTAGAATATGATGCAAAGATAACTTTTTTCTTTTGCAAAGCCAATCTGCCTAAAAGCTGAAAGCTCAGGCCGAAGCTTATTTTAAGATTTCTGTAACCTGACCTGCACCTACTGTACGGCCACCTTCACGGATCGCGAATTTCAATCCTTTTTCCATGGCGATCGGCATGATCAGTTTTACAGTCAGGTTGGTGTTATCACCTGGCATTACCATCTCTGTTCCTGCAGGAAGTTCACACTCTCCGGTTACGTCGGTCGTACGGAAGTAGAACTGCGGACGGTATTTGTTGAAGAATGGAGTGTGACGTCCACCCTCTTCTTTGCTCAGTACATAAACCTCACCTTTGAATTCAGTGTGCGGAGTGATAGAACCGGGCTTACAGATAACCATACCACGACGGATCTGGGTTTTCTCAATACCGCGGAGCAGCAGACCAGCATTATCACCGGCTTCACCCTGATCGAGGAGTTTACGGAACATCTCAACACCAGTAACTACAGAGTTCAGGGGCGCATCGATAAGACCTACGATTTCAACAGCCTCACCAACTTTAATACGACCTCTTTCGATACGACCGGTAGCAACAGTACCACGACCAGTGATAGAGAATACATCCTCAACACTCATCAGGAACGGTTGATCAACAGGACGCGGAGGAAGTGGAATGTAGCTGTCAACAGCATCCATCAGCTCGTCGATCTTGCTAACCCATTTGTCTTCGCCGGCAAGTGCACCGGTTGCAGAACCCTGGATGATGGGAGTATTATCACCATCAAAACCATATGTAGATAACAGTTCACGAATCTCCATTTCCACCAGTTCAAGCAGCTCAGGATCGTCAACCAGGTCAACCTTATTCATAAACACCACAATTCTTGGAACCCCTACCTGACGGGCAAGCAGGATGTGCTCCTTGGTTTGGGGCATCGGACCATCAGTGGCAGCCACAACCAGGATCGCACCGTCCATCTGGGCAGCACCGGTGATCATATTTTTTACATAGTCAGCGTGACCGGGACAGTCAACGTGCGCGTAGTGACGGGTATTGGTCTGATATTCTACGTGAGCAGTATTAATGGTGATACCGCGCTCTTTCTCTTCAGGAGCTGCATCAATCTCATCATATTTCCTTACTTCAGCCATACCTTTCTTTGCGAGAATGGTGGTGATGGCGGCTGTCAGCGTGGTTTTACCATGGTCAACGTGACCAATTGTTCCGACGTTAACGTGGGGTTTGTCCCTCTTAAAAGTCTCTTTTGACATCGTTATCTGTTTTAAGTTGTGGTGTTACAATGTTTATTATCAAATGCGGTTTCCAACAGGAATCCGCGCCATACTAAATTTCCCCTTTTGCTTCATTTCAATCACCTGTTGAAACCTATCGCAAAATATGGAGCCGTCGATGAGAGTCGAACTCACGACCCCTTCCCTACCAAGGAAGTGCTCTACCACTGAGCTACAACGGCTTAGAGCACTGGTTAAATCTGAGCGGGAGACGAGGTTCGAACCCGCGACCTGCAGCTTGGAAGGCTGTCGCTCTACCAACTGAGCTACTCCCGCAATTATAAAAAAACCAACTTCCGCTCTGTGACGGTTAAATAAAGAACTCGATTGTGGGCAAGGATGGATTCGAACCACCGAACTCCGAAGAGGACAGATTTACAGTCTGTTGCCGTTGGCCACTTGGCTACTTGCCCCACTAACGATTATACCAAATAGCTTCTGAGCCAGAGAAGGGACTCGAACCCCCGACCAGCTGATTACAAATCAGCTGCTCTACCAACTGAGCTACTCTGGCAAAAAAAATTATCAGCAAAAACTGAAAGAACTCATTCCCAAAGATTTGGCCGACGTCTGCCCTATTTTTTGGGAAGGCAAAGGTAAACGAAAATGTGAAATGCAAAAATTTTGACTGAAAAAAATTTTCATCCTCTCGCCTTATCGGTTCAAACTGCCACCGATTTAGCCGGAATCATGCTTCTGCTTCTATCCTCTCATCTCCTGAAATCCTTACCAGTCAACACCTTGCACATTTTTCGCTCCGGATGGCAAATGTACTCCTGTTTCAGAAATAAATATCATTCTATGGTGCAGAGCCAAAAAAAAAGACCTCCGCGATGGAGGTCTTACTTATGATTGTTGATTATTTACGCGGCAAGTTTTTCTTTTTTTCGTTTGATTTGAGTGATTATGGAATCCAGCGCAATTTCGAATGATTCTTCAAATGATTTTGATGAGGCCTTAACAAAAAACTGATGCCTGGGAATCTGAACCCGTATCTCAGCAATTTTGTCCTTGATGTTGTGAACGACATTGTCGAGCTTTAAAAACACATCTGCACTAATGATGCGGTCATTAAAGGTTTCCAGCTTCTGAATCTTCCGTTGAATAAAGTCGGTAAGCTTCGAATCGGCCGTGAACCGCACCGTTTGAATGTTTACGTTCATAGCTTTCGCAATTTTAACAGTGAACAATATGAAAAGAACTGCTGCATTCAGCCTGTAGCCAGACTGAATCTGATGGCTATGAAGTTAAGGCAGCACACCGGCTTTTCCAAATAATCGGGGCTGATTTTTAACGCCGAGGCTGAACAGAAAATATTGCCTGTCAGCTACCTTAAAACCGGGTAAAAACCCTGCTCCGCAAAGGGCTGATCTCATCCTTTGGGATGCGCTTTCTTATGGATTTCCTGAAGTTTGCTGATGGTAGTATGGGTGTACACCTGGGTGGCCGCCAGGCTGCTGTGGCCCAGTAATTCTTTTACCGCGTTGAGGTCGGCCCCGTTGTTCATCAGGTGCGTGGCAAAGCTATGCCTCAAAATATGCGGACTTTTCTTTTCAATCGTAGTAACCAGGGAGAGGTATTTTTTTACGATCAGGTAAACAGCTTTTGCATACAACGCATGCCCCCGGGGTGAAACCAGCAGGGTACCTGAAGTTCGATCGGGAAATTCGGTATCCCGAAGCCCCATATACTCGCGGATCATTTCCAGCATGCCAGGCGAAACCGGAACAAGCCTCTCTTTATTTCCCTTACCTAAAATACGCAGGGTATGCCCTGAAAAATCGACCTGCTGATCCATTAACTGTATCAGCTCCGATACCCGCATGCCGGTCTGGTAAAAAAGCGCGATGATCAGCTTCTCCGTTGATCCGCTGAAACCCCCGGAAAACTCCACATCCCGCAGAAGGGTTTTCATATCGGGCTGATTTACGTATACGGGAAGCCTTTTACGGATTTTAGGAACGGTGATTCCCGCCATTGGGTTAGCACTCAGCAGGCCCTGCCTGAGCTGAAATTTGAAGAAAGATCGCAACACGGATATTTTACGGCTTACCGAGCGCGACTCCATTTCCTGCTCTTTGAGACTGGCCAGCCAGCTTTTGATATATACGGGGAGAACGGTGTCAGTCGAAGTTGTTTCGTATTGACCGTGGAGAAAATTGAAAAACTGCTGCAGATCATCGTTGTAGGCCCGAACCGTATGCGCCGAATAGCGTTTTTCATACCGGAGGTAATCCGTAAAAACCTGGATGTCTGCCTGATTACGTTCGTGCATAAACTAAGATAGCCACAAAGTTAGAACTTTGCAGCTATCCGATATCAGTCAGGAAGTATTATCCTTCGATCTGTCCGCTGGCGATCTTCTGCTTGTAAATAGCTTTCAGCACTTCACCACGACGTTTGATCGAGGGCTTGGTAAAAGACTGGCGCTCTCTCAACTGAAGCAGGATTTTAGCTTTTTCAAACTTTTTCTTGTACTTCTTCAGCGCTTTGTCGATGTTTTCGCAGTCTTTTGAATCAATGATTAACATATATATACCTCCTTTAAATGCTTTTTTAGGGTTGCAAAGATAAGGTTATTATTGAAATACCGGTAATCGGAACAAAAAAAAGACCAATTTTGGAGAATGTTTACAGGAATTATTGAAACAACGGGCATTATTACGCAGATCACTGCATCAGGCAGCAATAAAAGTTTCGAAGTTGAATCAGGCATTTCAGCAGCATTAAAGCCAGACCAGTCGGTTGCGCACGACGGGGTTTGCCTGACCGTAGAATCAGTATCCGAAACCCGCCACCGGGTAACGGCTATCGAGGAAACCCTGAAGAAAACCACGCTGGGGCAATGGACTATAGGTACCCGGGTAAACCTCGAACGCTGCCTTCAGTTCAATGGCCGCATCGATGGCCATTTTGTACAGGGCCATGCCGACGGAACAGCGCAGTGTATCCACAAATCTGACAGGGAAGGCAGTATCGAACTACGCTTCCGGATACCGGAAAACAAACAAAATC
Source organism: Bacteroidota bacterium (assembly GCA_023409675.1). GTDB lineage: Bacteria > Bacteroidota > Bacteroidia > Chitinophagales > Chitinophagaceae > Flavitalea. The sequence goes on along the minus strand of JAEYRC010000207.1, from coordinate 1,693 downwards.
TCATCATAGAAAAAGGGTCAGTGACCCTCAATGGCATCAGCCTTACCTGCTTTGATGTTTCAGGATCGGAATTTTCCGTGGCTATCATACCCTATACCGCTGCTCATACCACAATTGGGAATGTTGCTGCCGGTATGGCGGTGAATATTGAATATGACCTCATCGGGAAATATATCGAACGGATCGCGCTGAATGCGCTGCCGGGCAAAAGCAATTCCCGGGACTGACAGCCAGGGGATCATCTCCGTATTTCATATCAGTTACTGCTTTACAAACTGTCGCTGCAGTATTCTACTCCCATCGCTGACACGAACAACGTATGTTCCCGCCGGGAGATGCTGAACCGATATTCTGATGATCGGGTCGGGTTCCGACAACTGCTTCGAGAAAGCTATATGGTTTCGGCCATTGATATCCGTTATGGTGATGACTGGCTGATCTGTAACGGTTCCCCTTAAGCGCAAATGAATGAATTGAACTGCAGGATTTGGATAGAGTGTAAGCCGGCCTGGCAGATCAGCAGGCACGGTAACAGCCCTCACCGGCGAATACAGCACGCGCCCCGGTTCGCTGAGCTGAAGCCGGTAGTAATTCAATCCCGTAGGGGCTTGGGAATCGGTGAAGGAATAGCGGTTTAATCCGGGATGACGAAGCGCTTCACGCTGATGAACAGGAATAAACGTGCGGCCATCGGTACTGCGTTCCACCGTAAACAGGGTTTCCATTTCTTCATCTGTACTATGCCAGTTCAGCCGGGGCTTACCCTCGCTGAGCTGAACGCCAAAATATTCAAGCTTAACCGGAAGTGCATAGGCTATGATATTTTTTGCAACAACCTGGTTGAACAAAACTTCATGTCCGGCATTATTGATGTGGATCTGATCACCCGAATACCGGTATTCCGGTAAAATGGTATTATCGGCCGGGTTCACCAGGGGATCAAAAAAATTAATCGCGTATTCTCCAAACCAGACCAGCACCGAATCGGTCAGATCACGGAGTTTCTGACGGGCAGCGACATTGAAACCCGTACGGGGCTGCGGCGTGGTAATAAAACATACGGCACCGGCCTGCAGCGCTGAATCGCGTATAGTGGTTAGCGTTAGCCTGATCTCTTCAAAGGAGTATAGATTGTATTGATTCGATACGAAACTGACTATGACGATATCGGGGCTTTCCGTCAGGAGCTGGCTAATATTATGTTCCGGATCAGGCGCCGGACGGTCTGCAGGAGGAATAAATCCGTCGGGCATCGCATGGTAAGGGTTGTAACCACCAACGGCCAGGTTTACGGTAGCAGAGAGTTTCCCTTCACCCACATATTTTGTGGTTAACCGGTTGACCCAGGAATTGGATACAGGTGAAGCTCCGGTTCCGGCAGCTGTAGACGAGCCAAGGATACCGAGTATTTGCTGGGTATACCCTAACTGTAAGAAGAGAAAGAAAAAAACTAACCAGCAAAGGTATTTTCTCATAGCCATTTGATGAAGTAACCGATAAACCCGATCAGACTATGAAATTACGAATAGCTTATAAGAACATGTATAATCAGTTAAAGGAAATAAGCATACCTGTCTTCAGGTTCTCCTAAATCGCCGATGTAGTTCTTCCAGGCAAAATCTTACTGACAACCGGTTAAGTTTCCGGATCGGTACGGGATAAAGGATACCATATAACGTCTATACCCCTGAGT
>JAEYRC010000201.1 GCA_023409675.1 Bacteroidota bacterium | reverse complement strand
TATTATGATACCGTAGCCTATACGATCTTTGGTCCGGTTATGTATGACCGTTACTTCAGCGGTGGAAGGGCGGGGGATAGCCTCTCGCTTGCCGTTAAATGGAAGGCCCATGAACCTTCAAATGAATTGCTGACTTTCGCGATGCTGAACCGCGCGCAGAATTATACCGAATATGAATCGGCGATCCGCCATTTCAGGTGCCCCGGACAAAATTTTGTTTTTGCCGACAAGGCAGGGGAAATCGCTATCTGGCAGCAGGGTAGTTTCCCGGTAAAATGGCACCGGCAGGGAGATTTCATCATGCCCGGAACCGACAGCAGCTATTTATGGCAGGGCAATATTCCTGCTGAGGAAAACCCGCATCAGATCAATCCCGAGCGGGGTTTTGTGAGCAGTGCGAATCAGTTGCCTGTAGATACAACTTATCCTTATTATATCGGCGGACATCACGATTTATATCGGGGCAGAATGATCAACAGGTTGTTGGCGCAAAAAAATGATTTCACGCCATTGGATATGCAGGCGCTACAGATGAACAACCATAACCTTTTTGCTGAAGACCTGCTGCCGGTACTTACCGCTTATGTAATGGATTCCCTGTTATCGGAAGAGGAATTAAAAATATTGCGGCGGATTAAAAACTGGAATTTTGAAAGCGCTCCAGGTGAAACGTCGGCAACATTGTTTCAACTATGGTTTGAAGAATTGGAAAAGGCGGTATGGGATGATGAACTGGCCCTTATTCCCGAACCCAGGAAAATACCCTCGGATTATACGCTGGCGGAAGCCCTTATCCGTGATTCCGCATTTATTTTTGCCGATAATATCAATACGCCACAACGGGAAAGCTTAGCCGAAATTGTAACGCAGTCTTATAAAGCAATGATCCGTGAATCGTCGGAGAACTATAAAGACAGGCTCGCGTGGTCCGATTTCCGTGACGCTGGAATTCGTCACCTGCTTCGACTGGAACCATTCAGCCGCTATCACCTCAGCACCGGGGGAGGTACGCATATTATTAATGCGACTAATAAATTTCATGCGCCCAGCTGGCGGATGATTGTACACCTTACAGACAGTGTTGAAGCCTATGGAATTTATCCGGGTGGACAGTCGGGAAATCCGGGCAGTCGCTATTACGATGGGTTTGTTGATAACTGGGCTGCTGGAAAATATTACCGGCTGTGGTTTATGGGAAGAGAGGAACGCGATAGTTCCCGGATCATCTTCACCATTTCGTTCAGGTAGTCTTTGTTTGAGAAAATCGGAAAAGTAGATCCTGATCGGCTGTAAAGCATAGTACAGATTGACCATTAAATAAAATAGTATAAAAAGTATTATATGAAGTTTATCCTGACAGTTTTCCTTATCGGACTACTGGCTTTTGCAAGCGGTCTTTACCTGCCCTGGTGGTCAATTGCCGCCGCGTCTTTCCTGGTTATGCTGATGATACCTTTGCGCCCGTTGGCAGCCTTTCTGGCGGGATTTACAGGCATTTTTCTATGCTGGCTGATCGTAGCCTGGCTTCGGAATAGTGCCAATGAAGGAATATTAGCCGCAAAAATGGCAAAAGTATTCGGACTCAACGATTCCTCGTTTCTGCTGATACTGCTTATTGCGGTAGTAGGCGGACTGGTAGGGGGCTTCTCAGCCCTGAGTGCGGCCTTTTTCAGCCCTTCTGCCCGACGCGTTGCTGTATAAATTGAATGTTTCAGCACTTTTTACGGCGGATTTGAATAATTTTGCAGCCAGGAATTTTGTTCACCAGGCAAGTGTCCTTAAAATTTCAATGAAATATGGCTGTATTACACAATCGGGTTTCCCAGAAGGAACTCAGGGAAAGATTATATCAGGAAACCGAACCCCGCAAAACCATCTCCTTCTATCAGTATTTTCCTATCGATGATCCGCAGGAATTTCGGGATACTATGTACCGCGATCTTTATGGCCTGAAGGTATTTGGGCGCATCTATGTTGCCCGTGAAGGGATCAATGCCCAGATCAGTGTGCCCGAAAGCAACTTCCCGGCATTAAAAGATTATCTCGACCGAATCCCCGACCTTAGCGGTGTTCGGCTGAACCTTGCCGTAGATGATGATGGTAAATCATTCTGGGTATTGAAGGTAAAAGTTCGTGAAAAAATTGTTGCAGATGGAATTACAGATCCCGGGTTTAGTATGGAAAGAAAGGGGCGCTATGTTGATGCCCGCACATTCAATGCTTTAACGGAAGATCCGGATACCATTGTGGTAGATATGCGTAATCATTATGAATATGAAGTTGGACATTTTGACAGAGCTATAGAAGTGCCCAGTGATACTTTCCGGGAACAATTGCCCATGTCGGCAGAAATGCTTGAAACCAATAAAGACCGCAATATAATCATGTATTGTACAGGAGGCATTCGTTGCGAAAAGGCGAGCGCGTTTTTACTGCACAAAGGCTTTAAAAACGTATACCATCTTGAAGGCGGAATCATCCATTATACCAATACGGTTAAAAAAGAGGGTCTGCCCAATAAATTTCGGGGGAAAAACTTTGTGTTCGATGAACGGCTGGGAGAGCGGATTACGCAGGACATCATCGCCAAATGCCACCAGTGTGGTGCTGCGGCCGATACGCATACCAACTGCCGTAACGAGGCCTGCCACCTGTTGTTCATTCAGTGCGATGCCTGTGCCGCTAAATACGATGGCTGCTGCTCTGCTTCCTGTAAAGAAACCCTTCATCTTCCGGAAGAACAGCAAAAAGAACTCCGGAAAGGGAAAGCCAATGGGATAATGA
>JAEYRC010000188.1 GCA_023409675.1 Bacteroidota bacterium | reverse complement strand
CCGCGTCGATCTTTACGTTCATTCCTTTTTATGTAAAAATAGAGCAGCGGGAGATAATATTTGAAACAACTGCTATTTTATCGGAATCTGAATTGGACAGGATGCTTAATATTTCTTTTTGGCCCCGCTTAAGGGTATTGATCTTTTTTATTGTCTTTATTAGTGTAGGGTTCAATTACCGGGCTTTAAATTACCATAGCAAACTGTATGATGAACAAAAAGACTGCTTATTCCCGGAGAAAGTTTCTTGGACAAACAGCGGCGCTGTCGGCTTTTTTTATCTTACCCCGCCATGTTTTGGGTGGAAAAGGATTTATTGCTCCCAGCGATCGGCTGAATCTCGGCTTTATTGGTGCTGGCAGGCAGGCCATAACCCTGCAAAAGGCGTTCATAGCTTCTGATGATGTTATTATTTCTGCTGTTACAGATGTATACCGTGACAAGACAGCGCACTTTATTAAACTTGCTGATGCATATTATGCCCAAAAAAACAATTCCGCTGAATACCGGGCCTGTGAAGGGGTAGCTGATTTCACGGAAATGCTTAACCGAAAAGATATTGATGCGGTGGTGATCGCCACGCCGGATCACTGGCATGCCATACAGGCGGTTTTGGCAGCGCGGGCGGGGAAAGATATTTATTGCGAAAAACCGCTCTCGCTCACTATAGGCGAAGGACGTAAAATCGTTGATGCGGTGATACGGCATAAGCGCATTTTCCAAACGGGCAGTATGCAGCGCTCTGCACCTGAATTCCGGCGAGGGGTTGAACTGATCCGCAACGGATATCTGGGCGAAATCAAAAAAATACAGGTTAGCGTAGGCGGGCCACCGGTTCCGTATAATCTGCCCGAAGAGAAGCTGCCCGAAGGCCTTGACTGGAAACGATGGCTGGGCCCGGTAGCCTGGCATCATTACAATCATGAGCTTAACCCGGCCATTGGTGATCCCTTATGGGCCAGGTGGCGCGACTTCAAAGAGTTTGGCGGTGGCGGCATGACTGACTGGGGAGCGCATATGTTTGATATAGCGCAATGGGCTATGGATATGGACCGCAGTGGTCCAGTTGACATTCATCCTCCTGACAATGAACATGCCGTATTAACCTTCCGGTATGCAAACGGAGTGGTGATGACTCATGAAGATTTTGGCAAAAAGAACGCGATACGATTTACCGGCACCAAAGGTGTAATGGATATCCAGCGGCGAAAACTTTCTGTGCCTGAATCATTGGAGAATGTGGTGATTGGAAATCAGCACAAGCGTGTGCATTATAGTGATAATCATTACCGCGACTGGATTTCCGCTATACGAACCCGTGGGCAGGTGGTGGCTGATGCCGAAACCGGCCACCGAACAGCAACAGTCTGCACATTGGGCAATATTGCCTATGACCTGAAACGACCCCTTCGCTGGGATAGTGTCAAGGAAAAATTCATCAGCGATGATGAAGCCAATCGTTTATTAAACCGGTCGTACACACCGGAATTTGATCTGATATGACCATGCAGTATGCTCTTGAAGGAAGTAATAATTCCTTAATAGCAGCGTAACAGCAGGGTAGAAGAAATGCACTTTATTTGTCAGGTATCCGATAAATGCTTTAGGTAACCTGATAATAAATTAAATTGTACAAAGAAGTACCAAAACGGCTCATCAGAACGCTTATGATAGACCAACAGGAAGTCATACTTCTTCAGCAACGAATTGCCTGCTCAAACGATCAGCCCGCCTATGTTCGTTTATACAGAATCTATTACCATGCCCTCTACGGTTTTGCGCTAACGTATGTGAAGACAAGAGAAATAGCAGAAGAAATTGTATCGGATGTTTTTGTACAGGTTTGGCAACACCGTGCGCGGCTGGAAGAAATTCATAACCTGACGGTGTACCTCTATACCTGTATCCGCAACCATTCCCTGAATTTCCTGGCCAAAGAAAAAAAACATCTTCATCTGCCGCTTGAAGACAGCAGTATGTACATTGCCAGCACTGCACAGAACCCTGAACAGCGCTTTATTTCCGTTGAGATGATCCAGGAGATCGAACTTGCGGTTCAACAACTTCCACCCCGCTGCGGTTTGATTTTTAAAATGATACGGGAAGATGGACTACGTTACCGTGAAGTCGCAGAGATTCTTAATGTCTCGGTCAAAACCGTAGAGGCGCAGGTAGGTATAGCCTTGCGGAAAATCAGTGATGCATTGCAAAAGCAATTTGCTTCATCGTATACGCCACTGCGTGCGGTTAAATGATACTGCAGTTCTGTACACTATATCAACTCAAACTTTTACTGGTTGGTTTCAGTTATTATAAGCTCATCAAATTATAAAGCTCATCAGGGAAAGCATAGAATCAATTTTTATTTATTCCTTTTAAGGGTATCGTTTTAAATTCTTGTCTATTCTATATGGATAAATTCCATGAATCAGAAAATATGGATCAGCAAAAATTGTGGGAGTTATTGGGAAAAAAACTTGCCGGAGAAGCCAGTACATCTGAATTGGAAGAAATTGACCGTTTGCTGGTAAAGTTTCCGGAAGTTAAACAATCGTTCGATCAGCTGGTTCATTACTGGACAACAGAAGGAGAGCGGGTGCAGTTCGAAAAAAGGGAAGCGGCATTAAACCGACACCTGCAGCGCATGAGCATGGAAGTTCCTGAAGAAGAAATTATTCCACGGGCTAAAGGAAAACGGTATTGGTACCGGATTGCCGCTGCCGCCTCATTGCTGATGGCTGTGATCCTGGGCTGGTACATGGTTCAACGGGATATGCCGGATGCTGCGGCTGATGATGACTTGGTGACGTTAACAGCATCGCGTGGCAAGAAAAATCAGTTTATACTGCCGGATGGCTCCCGGGTCTGGCTTAATTCAGGAACAACCATTACCTATCCGAAGGATTTTGATAAAGATACCATTCGTCGGGTGACTCTCTCGGGAGAAGCATTTTTTGAAATTATTCATAATGACCTGCATCCGTTTCTGATCGAAACGCAGCATATCGATATTCTTGATTTGGGTACATCATTTAATGTAAAGGCTTATCCCCAGGATGCTGTGGTAGAAGCGACACTTATCGAAGGCGCTATTGAACTGAAACTAAAGAATAAAGCCGACCTGGCCACACTCACGAGGCCGCATCAGAAAATAAGCGTGTACCCTCATACGAATACCATCAGCACGTTGGGAAATTCCGGGTCCCGGGTAACTGTTCCTAAACATGCGCCGCAAGTTCCTGAATTCCATATTGCCGATCTGAAACCAGTGGTAGCAGATACATTGCTGGCGGAAATGGCCTGGTTAAAAGATATTCTGATATTTCGCAACCTGCGCTTTGATGAGCTGGCTCTGGAAATGGAACGCTGGTATGATGTAGAAATAATCTTTTCGAATGAAGATCACCGCCATCATAAATTTACCGGTTCTTTTGCTTCAGAATCAATAGAAGAGGCCATGGAAGTACTGCAACTGATAAAACCCTTTGAATTCACGATACAGGAAAAGCGGATAATCATTCAATAAATTTTTAAAGCGTTTAAATCAGTTTGCCCATGTTTTAAATGAAATTAAAAACGGGAAATGAAATTAATCATTTCCCGCAGTTTACTCACCGGAACCAGTCCGTGGAAAGTCAGGGTTCCGATTTCTTCAGTATAAACTTTGATAAAAGTATGAAAAAGTTGAAATGCGCCAGCGAAAGAAATCGCTGTGTGCTTAATTTACCAACATTGCTCCGTATGAAACTTCTTGCCATTTTTGTATTGGGCCTCTGCTTACAATCGAATGCAAAAGTCTTCTCCCAGACAGATACCCGGATTTCACTGGATATCCGAAAGGTGTCTATGGTCAGTGCGTTATCGGCTATTGAAAAACAGAGTGGATTCCGCATTATTTTTAGTGAAGATGATTTGCCGGTAAGCAATGAAAAATTCAATGTCATTGCCCGAAATGAACTGCTGTCAAAAGTTCTTAAAGACATTCTGGTGAATACACCGCTCGAATTCCGGATACTCGACAGCAAAGTGGTGATCATCAGTCTGCCGGGAGAACGTCAGGAAACGGAGCAACCCGAACTTCCGCAATTTACGGTTACAGGAGAAGTTACCGACCCGCAGGGAAATGCGTTGGGCGGAGTATCCATCAATATAAAAAACTCCCAGATAGGTACCAGTACTGCTGAGTCCGGGCTATTTTCTATCGTAGTACCAGACAACAGTTCCAAAATACTGGTGTTCAGTATGGTGGGCTATAAACCCCGCGAGGTTAAGGTCAGCCAGGCACAGCGGCTTAGCATAACCCTGGAACTGCAATCAGAAGGACTTAATGAAGTGGTGGTGGTTGGTTATGGAAGCCAGCGTAAATTTTCAACCACCGCAGCAGTGTCGCAGGTAAAAGGATCAGAGATTACCAAAGCCCCGGTTTCAAACATAAGTAATACGTTGGCCGGACGGGCTTCGGGGGTGTTGGCTTTCCAAAGCAGCGGCCAGCCGGGTGAGGACGCCAGTTCACTGCGCATCAGGGGTATAGCCACAACCGGTAATGCCAATGCGCTGACTATCGTTGATGGTATACCTCGTAATATTAACCAGATCAACCCCGAAGAAATTGAATCGATTAGTGTATTGAAAGATGCCGCGGCTATTGCGCCGTACGGTCTTGCCGGTGCGAATGGGGTT
>JAEYRC010000185.1 GCA_023409675.1 Bacteroidota bacterium | reverse complement strand
CTCCATAGGGCATACCGTAAGTAGGCGGTATTTCACTGGCATCCAGTATCCCCAAACGCCCGCTGGTGCCCGCACCGATATAAAATAAACGTCCGCCGGCCAGCAGTTTATCTGATATGGCCACCACCAGTTTCTCAATCTGCGGAAGCGCTTTTTCTACTGCGAGTGGAACTTTTTTATCTTCATTATTGATGTTCTGCAATACTTCCTGAACAGTCATTTTTTCAAGGTCATTATATAAACTCGGCTGTTCGGTAACTTTTGGGGCAGACTGCATGCGTATTATTTTCCGTGAAATTTATTGCGGTGCAAGATACATTATGTGAATTTAAATCTGAAGCCTGCCCGGCAGGGAGGTGGATAATTATCCTGCTTTTACCCATGATACTGCTTCAATCCTTCCATCGGCGCCTGCAATATTTTACCGGCCTCGAATTCATACGTAGTGCATAAATCACATATAACATCCTGAAAACCAAATGATATACTGCCGGTGAAATGAATGGGTTTTGTCCAGCTCTCGGCATATTTACACAAATGCGTAAAGAAAAAATCATTCAACCCATCCTCAATGATATTTTCTATCATAAAATGATTCCGGTTGTCTTTCAAAAACAGCGCGAAAGAGGCCAGGTAGCGGTTTGCCAGCGGTTTTTTATAGACCTGATCCAGAATTTCAGCCTTATTGGTTTTGTAGCGTTCCTCAAAACGGAACATCAGGTCTTCATCAAACGTTTTATACAGGTAATATTGAAGTACTTTTTTCCCAAGGTAGGCTCCACTGCCTTCATCACCCAAAACATATCCGAGGCCCGGACTGTTGTGAATGATCGTTTCACCATCAAAATAGCAGGAATTGCTTCCTGTTCCCAGTATACAGGCAATACCCGGTTCACGACCGCATAAGGCCCGGGCCGCTCCCATAAGGTCGTGCTGCACTTCCACCGCAGCTCCGGGAAAGCTACGCTGCAAGGCCCTGGTTACCAGTGCCGCATTTTCCGGTGCCGCACAACCCGTGCCGTAGAAAAAAACCTGATCCGGAAGGATATCCTGAAGATGCGGAAGCAGTTCGTTCTGTAACACGGCAACGATCTGATCGCCGTTTAAAAAATAGGGACTTAGTCCCTGGGTAAATACTGAAACCGGCTGTCCGGATCCGGAAAGATACCATTCGGTTTTTGTGGAGCCGCTGTCGGCAATTAATCTTGTCATGTATGCTGTACCTAAATAAATGATCCGGCATTAAGCCCATAAAAAATGGTATTCTCAGATTTTTTGTGTGAACTTAGCCGCCGGTTTAAAAGAATAAAAGTAACCCTGGACCTTCACATGAAAAAATTGCAAATCTGGTTGCCGCTTTTACTGGCTGTTGTATTGATTATTGGAATGCGCATCGGATACCAGCTTCACGAAAATGTTCCAGCCTCCAAAGGTATTTTTTCACTGGGAAACCGCAGTGCTGTTCAGGAAGTAATTGACCTGATCAATGCCAAATATGTTGATCCGCTCAATACCGATACCATCAGTGATGACGCAATTGAAGCCCTTTTGCTGCACCTCGATCCGCATTCCGTATATATTCCCGCAAGAAGCCTGGCTTCGGTGAATGAGGATCTGCAGGGAAATTTTGAAGGTATTGGTGTTGAATTCCACATCATTAAAGATACCGTTCATGTTATAACGGTAATGGAAGACGGCCCCAGTGATGTAGCCGGCTTATTGCCCGGCGATCGTTTTCTGACGGTTGGCGACAGCCTTGTTGCGGGCAATTCCATTTCCGCCGACCGCATCAAAAAACTTCTTCGGGGCGAACGCAACAGCCAGGTAGCTGTAACTATATTGCGCGATGGCGCCAAAAAGGCTGTAACCATAAAGCGGGGCACCATTCCACTTTATTCTGTTGATGCCGCCTATATGATGGATGCGCAAACCGGCTATATTCACCTCAATAAATTTTCCGGAACCACTTATGAGGAATTTATGCAGGCCATGGAAAAACTTCAGGAGCAGGGTATGACGCGCCTGATCTTCGACCTGCGCAATAACGGAGGCGGAATTTTAGGCGAAGCGGTTGATATTATCGATGAATTTCTTGATGGCAATAAACTGATCGTTTATACGGAAGGCGATAAACTTAAAAAGCAGGAATTCCGCTGCAAACGACCCGGACTTTTTGAGGAAGGCGAACTGGTGGTGCTGGTGGATGAAGGCTCAGCCTCTGCCAGTGAGGTAGTAGCAGGTGCGCTTCAGGATTGGGACCGGGCTACGGTAATTGGCCGGCGGACTTTCGGGAAAGGCCTGGTACAGGAGCAATATTCGCTGAGTGGCGGTTCGGCTTTAAGGCTTACCGTTGCACGCTACTATACCCCAACCGGAAGAAGCATTCAGAAGTCGTATGAAAATGGTCGTATGAATTACCTGGGAGAAGTGCATGACCGCCTGCAAAATGGCGAAATGATCTATCCTGATTCTGTAACGGTAAATACGGGCAAAGCCTTCCGTACCAAAGGAGGAAGAACGGTTTATGGCGGAGGGGGCATCACCCCGGATATTCATGTTCCGCTGGACACCTCCGGATTTACCGGGAATGTGGGACCGATCTTTGACAACCAGCATTTCAGCAAATTCATTTACGCGTACTACCTGGCCAATAAAAGTTACTTCAACCAGTTTACTTCTCCTGATGAATTTGCTGATAAATATGTGCCCGATGAAGCTGCCTGGAATGCGCTGGTGGCCTATCTGGATGCGGAAGGGGTAAATTATGATCCGGTTTCTCCTAACGATAAGGAAGAGTTGAAAAAGCGGATCAAAAGCTGGATGGCCCGCCAGCTATGGCGTTTGCAGGGTTATTACCAGGTGGTTAACCGCAATGATCAAACGATTCGTACCGCCTTCGATAAGGCTTTTGGTCAGCCTGTACTACAAAAAAAATAATCCGACCCCTTAGGAGGCCGGATTTTCTATCAGCTCGCTGAACCCGGAAGTAATTCTTTCTTTTCAATTCTGTAGGAATTGATCAGGCCCATCCCGCCGCCAATACCCAGGAGCGCGAAGTACAGCACTTCATTATCCCGGTGGGGAAAAAGATAGTTATCAAGGAAATAAGCTACCACGAGGCCAAGTCCCGCACCTACCAGTAAAAGCCCCCATTTCAGGTTTTTATACGGGGCTGGCCGATGCGTATGTTCTTTGGGATAGAAGCCCTTTTCCAGCATCGCCAGGTATTCGCGGGTTCTTAAATAGGCTATACCGAAAATCATGCTGAATGCACCTACAAAAAGGGTGATGGGTACTAAAACATCTGAACCGCTCATAAAAATTGATTTATTATTTGAAGATTTTTTGTTGTTATCGAAGTATCTGACTACAGCCGTTTCGATAAGGTTACAGGAATTTTTAATTTTTTTGTTCCTAAATACATTTCCCGCAGATTTAGCAGA
>JAEYRC010000110.1 GCA_023409675.1 Bacteroidota bacterium | reverse complement strand
CTCCCCCACCTTCCAACACACCTGCCAGCCTGAATACAAAAGGATTTACCTCCGCTACATCAGCAGCGACCCCGGCACTATGAATCCCATCCGGACTGGAATTGCACAGCATCATGATATGTTATGGTTCAGTAAAAATAACGCTGACTTTATTGGATACCCTGATCGTATCCTCCATTTCCAGATGTATTTTCCTCGCCAATTTCCCGGAAGTCCGCTTGTTTTTATCTTCCATATTACAATCACCACTTCAAAATTGTTACTACTGTTTTAGGTAGGACTGATGGCACTGGATACGAAAGATTGAATCAGCTTCGATCTTATACTTTTACTTAATAGATGAAGATAAGTGGAGTTTCGGCGGGATGTGACGCTATCCTCACTTGAAAAATATTTCTGTAGCCCCATAGCCATAGGCCGGATGATAGCGGTTTACAAAAGATTTTACATCAGAGCGCATCCGTAAAACCTCATGTATTTCATCCCGTAATTTTCCTTTACCAATACCATGAATAACGATCATCGAAGGCAGGTGATGCGCAACCGCAAGATCAACATATTTATCAAGAGTTTTCAGTTGCAGCGTAAGCATTTCGAAATTGTTCATCCGGCTGTGTTCCTTCGACAATTTTTCAATATGCAGGTCGAGTTCATATTTGGGCGGCTCGAGGTGCCGGCGCGCGGAAGATGCTGAATAGACTTTGAATCCTGCATTACTCAGTGGAGCCATATCCATAGCCGGCTCCTCAATTTTATCTGGATACTCATCGAACAACTTGTATGAAAAAGTTGCTTCCCCACTTTCCCGCAGCTTTTCAATACGCTGGAACAGTTGCCTGGCTTTGGGTTTAAGTATGGATTCATAATGATCAGCTTTACCTTTTTGAGGAACCGGTAAGCTGCAATCCAGATGGAAAGCCGGGGAATCGTTCAGGTTTTCAAAATCGATATCGTGAATATAAAAATCTTCAAAGGCATGGATGGTATTCTTCAGCTGAAATTCAGGAGCACCCAGCAATTGATAGGTATAAGTGAAGTCGTAGTTCAGCGCAGTTCTGTTTACCAGATGAATTTTCATTGAATCTACCATATCATCACCGAATTCATCTGGCTTGAAAACGGGAACAAAGGTGATCCAAAATCCATCAGCGATTTTCTGTACAGGGGTCTTTTTTTCCTTTGGAACAGTGTCGATGAATTTTTTCGGTGCTTTTGTTTCCGGAAATAATTTTTTTTCTGTGAATCGTTTGAAATAGGGGAAATCAAGCTGGTCGGTATAGGCCGGAAATTTTACTCCACGAACCTCCACCAGCACCATTTTATCATTTATGATCTCCACAACCCTGCCTTCTTCATTGGAAAGCAATACCACTACCTGATCCCCAACCTGAAATTTCATTGTTACCTGTCTTTTTTACAAAGGTAGGACAATGGGTTTTACCATACCTTAAGGTTTTACGCGGTTGGAGCAGCGTCATCTGTAGAAGACGTTCCGGCCAGTTTACTTTTGCGGTAGCCGTACAGGAAGTAAAATATCAGTCCGAGCGCCATCCAGATAAAAAACCACAACCAGCTTTTAGCCGGAATTTCAATAAGCAGATAGGAGCAGAACAACACGCCCATGATGGGTATGAGTGAAAATTTACGCATGAAGGTAAGCACGGCTATCAGTGGCAATACCAACAGGGCAAAGATCAGGAACAGAAATTCCTGGGTACCCTTGTATAAATCACTCGATAAGGCGCGACCGCTTCTCACATAGTTCACCCTGATATCATCTTCCCGACTGATTTGAGAAACCACGGATTCAAGCGCAGCAGGAGAAGTTACCAGGGAGTCATTAATACGTTCAAGAATGTCTCCGGTTTGCAAACTAAGTTTATCCAGTGTCGAATTTGGCTGAACCGATTGTATCATCATACCCTGAACAAGATAGGTGGTATCCGGTGCAGTAACCCGTGTTTGTTTTGAGGCAAAGGTTCCGCCTAAAAGCGGTGCCGATTCCAATTCGGTTCCCAGTATCTTATATTCCACCGCGTTCCTTATTCTTCCGGAAAAACCCCATAAAAATGCGATGGCAATGATCAGCACGATCCATTGTCCGTTGATATAGGGTAAACGAAAACCTTTCCGGTTTTCATTTTTGATTTTGGGAAGATAGAGCACTCCTGCAGATACCAGTACGAAGGCGAACAGGGTTCCGATACTGGTGAGGTCGGTCATTAAAGAGCTTTGCATGAACAAAGCAGGAATTCCAACCAGCAAGCCGGTTATAATAGTTGATATATACGGGGTCTGATATTTAGGATGAATTTTTGAGAATGCTTTTGGCATCAATCCATCACGGCTCATACTCATCCAGATCCTGGGCTGACCCAGTTGAAAGACGAGCAGTACACTGGTAGTTGCCACCACCGCGCTGAAGGACACGATATAGCCAATCCACTCCTGCCCTACGCGATTGAATACCTCAGCCAGTGGATCGGTAACATTGAGTTCCTGGTAATTTACCATTCCGGTAAGCACCAGGGCAATCAGAATATACAGGCCGGTACAGATCAGCAGCGAGTAGATCATTCCTCTTGGAAGGTCTTTTTGCGGATTTTTACATTCTTCAGCCGTAGTGCTGATGGCATCAAAGCCGATATAGGCATAGAATACCGCGGATACGCCTTTCAGCACCCCTTCTATACCATTGGGCATAAAGGGACTCCAGTTATGGGGTTTAACAGAAAACATTCCCAGCACTATTACAAAAATGATGACCGCAACCTTGAAGATCACCATCGCATTGGTGCTTTTCTTACTTTCCTTTATGCCAATGAACGTGAGTGCAGTGATCAGCACAACAATAATAAAGGCGGGCAAATTGATGAAGATCCTGGATCCTCCCACTACAGGCGCCTGGGTATATGCGTTATGCGCGAACTGCAGCGATGGAGTGAGTGGCCGGTTTTCAGCCAGAACCGCTTCTGCCTGTGCATAGGCTTCCGAAGCCGTTTTTGGATCTACGGTTAACCATGCTGGTAAGGTGATGTCGGCATTTGGAAACCCATTGGACTGAAGAAAGGACGTTATCCCTTCCAGCAGATTATTGAAATAGCCGCTCCAGGAAATAGCGACCACGATATTACCGATAGCATATTCCAGTATCAGCGCCCAGCCGATCACCCAGGCAATGATCTCTCCAAACGATACATACGCGTAGGTATAAGCGCTGCCCGCAATGGGCACCCTGCTTGCAAATTCAGCATAACACAAGGCCGCAAAACCACAGGTAACGGCGGTTAACACAAATAAAAGGGATATGCCAGGACCACCATTGAAAGCGGCAGTGCCGATGGTGGAAAAAATGCCTGCGCCCACCACGGCGGCAATTCCCATGAACGTCAGATCTTTTACGGTGAGGATCCGCTTTAAACTTTTTCCGCTTTTTTCATCCGCAGTGCCGGCTTCATATTCTGATACAATTTTATCGATAGACTTTTTCCGGAAGAGGGAACTTGCCATGAACAGTTAGATTTGGGGGTAATTTATGATTTTTGACGGAGATACCAGATGTTTAATACTCCCGCCTGATGAGAAAATCTACCAGTGACTGAAGTGATTTTTTCCGGGAAGAGACTACTGCAACTTCCTCTAGATGGTATAAAGCTTCCCGGGTATATTGTTCTTTCAGATTTATAGCCCAGCTGTCTACATCCGATTGTCGGAAAATTTCGAGCACCCGTTCAACCTTATCCGCCGGATTTTCTTTCATTAATGATTGCAGCGCTGCAACCTGATCTGCTGATCCTGATTCAAGCGCACGAATCAGGAGGAAGGTTTTTTTATTGGCCACGATATCGCCACCGGTGCGCTTCCCGACTTTGGAAGCATCTCCAAATGCATCCAGGTAGTCGTCCTGGATCTGGTAAGCAATGCCCAGTTTTTTGCCAAAATTATAAAGATGCTGCTGATTTCCTTTACCGGCGCCACCCATTACCGCTCCCATCTTTAGGGAAGCGGCAAGTAAAACAGAGGTTTTCAGGGCAATCATCTCAATATATTCTTCAAAGCCGACTGCGTCGCGTTGTTCAAAATCCATATCCAGTTGCTGTCCTTCACAGACTTCTTTGGCAGTAGCGTTAAAAATTGTCAGGATCTGCGGTAAATAAGCCGGATTGATCTTATTCAACTCTTCGTATGCTGCTACCAGGGTAACATCACCCGCCAACAATGCAGTTGGTTCTCCAAACCGGATATGCAGGGTTTGCAGCCCACGCCGAAGTGGAGCCTTATCCATAATATCATCATGAATGAGTGTGAAATTATGAAACAACTCAATTGCTGATGCCAGGTGCCAGCTATCGGGATGCACGTCGCCAAACAACTCATTAGCCATCAGGCAGATTACCGGTCGGATTCTTTTCCCTCCCAGCGACAGAAAATATTCCGCCGGATCATAAAGAGTTGCCGGCGACTCCGGAAATCGCCTAACGGAAAAACGTTTATTGAATAAATCAGCAAATTCTTCAAAACGGTACATGCACTATCAGGGATTATTGATGGTTATTTTTTATCAGACTTTTTTTCGGGGGGCTTTTGCAGCTTTCGTTTTCTTATTTTTTTTGCCGGAACCTTCCTGCATAACAGCTTCCTGTTTGCCGGCAGTGATTCCCGAAGCGATCACCCATTCATAGTCAAGCTGGCGTTTGCTTAAGTTGGCTGCCACCACTTTTATGGTAACCTTATCGCCCATGCGAAATTTCCGGCCGCTGCGTAATCCGGCCAGACTGTAATCGCCTTCCACGAGCCGGAAGTCATCATAGTCAGCAAGACTGGCAATACTCACCAAACCTTCACATTTATGCTCTACAGTTTCCACCCAAAAACCAAAAGCGGCCACCCCGCTGATCACGCCTTCAAATTCATCGCCCAAAAAGTTCTTCATGTATTCTACCTGCTTGTACTTGTTGGCGGCGCGTTCAGCTTCCATAGCAGCACGTTCCCGTTCGCTGCAATGTTTATTTTTCTGTTCAATCTTTTTATCGGGCTGGATCTGTTTATCGAGGCATTGTTGAAGAATACGGTGTACCAGGATATCGGGATAGCGGCGGATCGGTGAAGTAAAATGACAATAATGTTCAAAACCCAGTCCATAATGCCCAATATTTTCACTGGTATATACCGCCTTTGCCATGGTACGGATGCCCAATTGTTCCAATACATGCTGCTCAGGTTTACCTTTGGCATCGGCAAGCATCTGGTTGAAGGACGCAGAAATTCCCTCAGGAGATGAGGTATCAAAAGAATGGCCATACTTTTTTGCAAATGCGACAAAGGGCATCAGTTTTTCCTCATCCGGCGTATCATGAATGCGGTAAGAAAATGGAACCGGTTTGCCATTGACCTCAAGTTTGCCCACATATTCGGCTACAGCGCGGTTAGCCAGCAGCATGAACTCTTCTATCAATTGATGGGCTTCTTTACTTTCTTTGATCACAATACCGATCGGCCGGCTTTTTTCATCAAGTTTGAAGCGTACTTCCTGCGAACTAAAGTTGATAGCGCCCTTCCGGAACCGTTCCTTTCTATAAATTCTGGCCAGAGCGTTAAGCGCTAGAATTTCTTCACTATACAATCCCTCACCCTGTTCAATGATCTCCTGCACTTCTTCATAGGTAAAGCGATGGTTGGAGTGAATAACGGTGCGGCCTAACCGTGTTTTTTTGATGGCGCCACCTTCAGCTATGGTAAATATTGCAGAAAAAGTCAGTTTGTCTTCATGTGGCCTAAGCGAACACAGTTCATTCGAAATCCGTTCAGGCAGCATGGGTAACACCCTGTCAGGTAAATAAACAGATGTAGCCCGCAGGTATGCTTCTTTATCGAGTGCGGAATCAGGTTCAACATAATAACTTACATCAGCTATATGCACACCTACTTCAAACATGCCATTGGATAGTTTGCGTATTGACAGGGCATCATCGAAATCCTTGGCATCAGCAGGATCAATAGTTATGGTGAAAACTTCGCGGAAATCTTCCCTGTGGCTAATCTCAGCAGCTGAAATGGTGTCAGGAATGCGGGCTGAAGCTTCATGCACATCATCCGGGAAACGCAGGGGAAAACCGGCCTCCATCAGAATTTCCTTCATCGCATAATCACTTTCATCATCAGGATTCAGTACCTGTACCACCTCTCCCATGGGTTTTTTATTCTTATCCCAACTTATCAGCCTTACAACCACCCGATCACTTTCGGTTGCGCCATTGAGGTGCTCAAGCGGAATGTAAATATCAGGAACCGGCTTTTCCGAATCGGAAACGAAGAATGCAAAGTTTTTGTTGATCTGCAGTTTGCCGGGAAATTCATATTGACGGCGTTTAACCACTTCCACAACTTCTCCCTGCTGCCGTTTAGAAGAATAACTGTCGCCCTGCACCCGAACCCTGACCGTATCACCATGCAAAGCGGTATTAAAATCATTGGGCTTAACCATTATGTCGACTGATTCCTTATCCACAATTACATAGCCCATTCCGGAACGGGTGATGTCCAGTGTTCCGGTAAATGTTTTCTGGTCAGACCGGGAACTTGTTCGCTTTTTCTTCTGCTGTTTCTTTGGCATTCGTATTGGTTTTTTGCCTGAATGTGGTGATGAACGTTGTAACCAGGTTTTGGAAATCACGTTCCCGGTCACAAAAGAATTTAACCTGGATGGGGATAACATACAGCGGAAAATTCTTTAGTTTATCCGAGAATTTAATCAGCCTGACTGCATCCTTTTCCGTGGTCAGCACTATTTTGTTTTCTGTATCAAGCTGTTCATATTTTTTTGATATTTCTTTCCAGTCATCAATGGTAAAAATATGATGATCCGAAAATAGTATTTCCTCATAAGTTCCAACGGTTTCAATTAAATAGTTTTTCAGCGGTTTGGGATTAGCAATTCCACTGATCAGCAACACTTCCAGTGCATCATCAAGCGGGTACTTTTCTCCTGTAAGAATATGATACGGCACCCCGTATTCAATTCCTGTAAAAAACACCTCCTGCTGTTCAGCCGGGTTGAGCTGACGAATGATTGCTTTACGTTCTTCCGTGGACAGGGTTGGCGGGCATTTGGTCACCATTATTACACGAGCCCGTGATGCGCCAGAGCGTTCATCACGTAGTTCACCAGTAGGTAAAAACCAGTCGTGCGTATAGAGATTTCCATATTCCGTTAACAAAATATTCATGCCCGCCTTAACTGCACGATGCTGAAAAGCATCATCCAGCAAAATTACTTCTGTATCTGGACGGTCGTGCAGTAATTGCGGAATAGCCACCAGCCGTTGTTCTCCCACCGCTACGGGGATATCCGGAAATTTTGAATGAAATAATTTAGGTTCATCGCCAATTTCCAAAGCGGTTATTCCAGGATGTGCCAGCGCATACCCGGCTGTTTTCCGTTTATAACCCCGGCTCAATATCGCAATCCTGAACTGATCTTTTAAAAAAGCTGAAAGATAGATAACCATGGGAGTTTTACCTGTACCACCTACCGACAGGTTTCCGACGCAAATAATAGGGAGATTAAAGGAAGTGGAATGCAGAATGCCCATATCATATAGCCGGTTTCTGATCCAGATAATTAATCCGTATAATAAGGAAAATGGAAATAACAGGATCCTGACCGGTTTTAATAACGGTGCATTAAAATTCATAAACACGTGTAGGTGTGATGCAAAGCATTAAAGGTACATCAAATTCACTGAGGTCATCGATCTTGTCAACGGGATCGAAGAACGAGAATCCAATGGTCATTACATCTTTCCGGCAGGTCTTGAGGAAACGGTCGTAAAACCCTTTGCCATAACCAATACGGTATCCCTGCAGATCGAAGGCCAGCAGTGGCACAAAAACAAGATCGATACTGCCGGCATCAACCGGGTCGCCATGGAGGGGTTCCAGAATATTGTACTGATTTTTTACAAACATCCGGTCTTTATCCACCGTTCGGGCTTCCATTTCATTGCCACTGGCTTTCATAATTGGCCAGCAGCATTTTGCATCAGGGAAAATATTGGTAAGGTATTTTTCGCAATGCTCCACGTCGAATTCATTGCGATCTGTTAATGGGTAATATGATAGAAAATAGCGGATGTTCGGAAACGATAATTTTCGGAAATGCCGGAGTATTGCTTCAGTATGTGAAGTGCAGGTGTCCTTCGGAAGCTGAATCCGGGCGGCCAGGTATTGTTTTCGGATCTCTTTTTTGGTCATAGGCATGCTGCTGTTTTGCGTAGGCGAACGGCCTGCTGCGTAAGGAATTCATCCGTCACCCTATCTGTAAAGGGAATTGTACCTAACAGGGGCAACCCACTCCAGCGAACAATATCCTGTTCGTAATTTTCATACTGATCATTAAAGATCCATCCGGCTACCTCCAGTCCTTCGTGTTTACACAATTTTGCCGTTAACAGGGAGTGATTGATACTTCCCAGGTAATTCCGGCTTACGAGAATCAGGCGGCAGCCCAGCTTTCGAATAAGGTCGGTAACGAAGGCAGTTTCATTTAGCGGAACGAACAATCCTCCAGGTCCTTCTATAATTAAATTAGCACTTTTAGCCGGAAAGTGGTCAACTATATGCTGAATATTGATATTAATATTTTCTTCCCGGGCACCCAGGTGCGGTGAGGCGGGTTTATGCAGACGATATACTTCCGGATGAATGATCGTTGATGGATTATACCGGCGGATAAGATCGCTGTCGGTGTCCTCCATTCCGGCCTGTACAGGCTTCCAGTATGCGGCATCGAGCGCGCGGCAGAGAATTGCTGAAACCAGGCTTTTACCGATACCGGTTCCTATACCGCTAACAAAATATACAGCCATGCTATTAATTTAGTTGGGTTGAGGATCAGCCCGGCGAATGAAAATACTGAAAATAGTGGTTCCGTAGTTTCTGCTGGTTACAAAATACGGAGTTGCGGAGTAGTTATTTCTTGGAGTATGTTCGAGGATAAACCAGCCTTTTTCGTTCAGCAAATTTCTGCTGAAAATCAATTCCGGTAAGCTGTCAATGGTATTCAGGGCATAAGGCGGACCAGCAAATATCAGGTCAAACTGTTCAGTACATTTATCAATAAAGGAAAAAACATCCATTTTAACCGGATGAAACCCCATCAGGTTCAGGGCTGCTGCGGTTTTATTGATAAAGGAGAACATTGCAGGGTCCTTTTCAACAATGGTAAGGTTTTGTGCACCCCGGGATGCCAATTCATAACTGATGCTTCCGGTGCCCCCGAAAAGGTCGAGCGTTTTTAATGAAGGAATATCGAGATTATTTTCGATTATATTGAACAGTCCTTCTTTTGCAATATCGGTGGTGGGTCGCGTATAGGGCATTTTTGCCGGAGGAGCAATCCGGCGCCCACCTAACGCTCCTCCGATTATTCGCATAGGGCAAGGTTCATAAGGTTAGCAAAATAATGATCAGGATATTCATTCACCAGTTGCTGCTGCCGGATCGGTTCCGGTAGCGCCTCCGGTATTACCCGGGCAAAATATTTGTTCAACTCGGTAAATAAGGGAGATTGTACGTCGATTAATCCGGAGATATGCGTAACCGCTGCTGCCGGATCCACCTCGAGTTTTTGGCATAAGCCCAGCATATAATAGACAACATCTTCAGGGGTCTGGTACAGATAAGTGTTTATCGCTTTTAAATCATTGTTTCTGAATATCAATAAGATAAACCGATCAGAATAAAATTCTACTTTAATCACATCTGTTTCATTATCCACCTCAGCCCCGGAGATACAAAGCGGAATCATCTGGCTATAGATATGCCGATGCTCCGCCTGTGGAAAACGCTGTTCCAGGTGCATATTTACGTCCCGGGCAACGCGATAAATATGTTCAATATTCATTTCGGGAATTGTATCCGTCCGCGTAGCTCCCCTTTCCGCATCTCCAAAAACAACCCGGGTAAGGGGCGCTTCAAGCTGGGAACTGTAAAGCTGAGATGGCAGAAGTGCGCTTTCAGTATAATTGTAGATCACTCTTGCAGTATACTGAAAATCAATTGATTCATCTTCATTATTTAAGATGTCCATTATCTCCTGTACAGGAGTTGCATCCGGTGTTTGAAGCAGACTGTAATTGCGAAGCGAGATTAGCTTTTGAGTGGAAAGATCAATCAAAATGGTGGAAAGATACTTTTCACTAATTTCAATAACCCGGCGAACGTTCCCTGTGGGTTCAACAGGTGGTTCAGCAGTTATTTCAAATCCAGGTCTGACCATTATACAATGTTTAGGGGGAATTTATCTATTTCCAAAGCGCTTCAGGATATTCGCCTTCCGCTACCAGTTTGTCGAGGCTTTTCTTCACCTCAGGTGCGTCTTCCTTATAGGTAACTCCAAACCAGTGCGAAGAGGTACCGATCACCCGAACACGGCCTTTGCCACTGGCAATAAACGCATCGGCTACGATCGGAATGAAGAATTCCGACTTGGGTACGTTGATCTGTTCATCAAGAAACTGATCAAATAATTGTTGGGTATAATCGAATATGGAGGGATGAAAGCACCAGAAATTCATGGATACCTTAGAATCGCGGGAAATTTCGCGGGGTTCAAGGTTATCATCGCATATGACCTTTGAATCCTTTTCTGCGATATTCAGGCGTTCGGCAATTGATTGAAGGTTACCTTCTCTATCCACCGTACAAACACCCCGGTTTACCGTACCGTTTTCGGATAAAGTATTCAATAAATCATAGCCAATGATAGCATATTCGGTTTCACTGGCTTCGTTCCGTAGAAAATCGGCTGCCTTTTGAAAGGCGTCTCTTCCATAAAAATCATCCGCATTAATAACCGCAAAGGGTTCTTTAACGACATCCTTGGCGCATAATACGGCATGTGCTGTTCCCCAGGGTTTGGTTCTATCTTCCGGTATCTCCCGACCGCCGGTAAAAGCGTCAAGCTTTTGATAAACGTAGGCCGATTCTATCTTTCCCTTTAATTTAGGCTCAAAAATTTCCTTGAAATCATCTGCAAACTCTTCGCGGATAATGAATACGACCTTACCAAAACCTGCCCGGATAGCATCGTAAATGGAATAATCCATGATGGTTTCTCCTGCCGGCCCGAACGATTGAATCTGTTTCATACTGCCATAGCGGGAAGCCATTCCCGCCGCTAAAATCAATAGAGTTGGTTGCATTTGAGTAATTTTAATCTGCCACGAAAATATGTAATTAAGTTTCAATCACATGAGTATTCCGACAATCGGAACAATCGATTTGCTACAGGCGAGTTTGCAAAAACTACACCATCCGGAAATTGATAGCCGGGGATTATCGGTGTCTGTCTTGCGGCTCGACAGGATCCATCCGGTAATTTCCGGTAATAAATGGTTCAAGCTGCGCCATTATCTGCAAAAAGCCCAGCAGGAAAAACGGCGGGGCATTGCCACATTCGGCGGACCCTGGTCAAATCACCTGCTGGCCACTGCCCTGGCTGCCCGTTTGGAAGGGATGACTTCCATAGGATTTATTCGCGGTGAAAAGCCTGCCAACTCAAATGCATTGCTTGATGACCTGGAAGCCTATGGAATGGAGTTGAAGTTTTTGTCGAGAGAGGCTTATGCAAATCGTGACATTTCATCAAATCTTCAAAATCCTGAAGATTACCTGGTGATTGATGAGGGGGGAGCCGGATCCCCGGGTGTTGAGGGTGCGGGTGACATACTCCATCTTCTTCCGGAAGGACAGTTTAAGACCATCTGTTGCGCATTTGGTACCGGAACTACAATGGCCGGTCTGGCTGCCCGGGCAAAAGCCGGACAGCAGATCATAGGCTTCTCCAGCCTTAAAATTCAACCTGAAAACAACATCGAGCAATATGTACGCCGGCATTCATGCGAAATACCGGTGGAATTTATTTATGAATACCATTTTGGCGGATATGGTCGTTTGAATAATGATCTGCTCGATTTTATGGAAACATTTTACCGACAGTCGAATATCCCGACCGACCGGGTTTATACTGCGAAACTTTTTTTCGGCTTTATAGAAGAAGTGAAAAAAGGCCGGTTTTCGGATAGCGGAGAGATCTGCCTGATTCATAGCGGTGGCTTATCCGGCAACCGGTCGATCGCACCGGGAATTTTAAGTTATTAAGCAACTGAAAAAATGATGTATCCGGTTATCTTTGTCAGATACACCATTTTCAAACCCGGTTTGTACAATGATTCGGATTACCCTGTTAACAAGTTTGTTTATCATCTTTTATTCTCCCCTGTTCGCCCAGGATACATTACCCGATTTTACCGTGCTAAACCGGGGAAACCGGATCATCTTAAGCTGGAAAAATACTTATCCGGTGGTGAAGCAGATCAATATTCAGCGCTCGATCGACAGTACCCGCAACTTCACTACCATCATGTCGGTCCCCGACCCTACCGTGCCTGAAAATGGATATGTAGATTCCCGTCCGGTTACCAACACCATGTTTTACCGGCTTTTTATTTTACTCGACAGTGGCAGGTATGTTTTTTCTACATCCCGCCGCCCGGAAATAGCGACTGACCTTCCGGCCGATGGGCCTGCTGAGATTATGGCAACTGAACGGGTGAAAGTGGCCGAAGACCTGAGTTCAGGCGAGGTTCGTGAACTGAGGGATAAACTTACTCGTAAGGCTCCTGCTCCGGAAAAGTTTTTCACGGTTATGCGTAATGATTCGCTGATCAGCAAAATTTCAGAAAAAAGTATTCAGCGTTTCCGCGATTCGGTGGTTCGGCGCACAAGGGATACTTTATTGTTCAGCAGCGTCGATTCTGTTATCATTAAACCGTTTATACCGAAGGTGGTATATAAGCCTTCCCAATATGTTTATACTGAACCCGATGGAAATGTGGCAATCGCCCTTCAGGAAGCGCCGGTTAATGATTATTCGATACGGTTTTTCGACGATGCGGAACGGGAACTATTTGAAGTCAGGAAGATCCGGGAGCGATACCTGACGCTGGATAAAGCGAATTTTTTGCATGCCGGCTGGTTTTTCTTCGAGCTCTACGAAAATGGAAAACTGAAGGAAAAACATAAATTCTATATTCCTAAGGATTAATCAGTTTTAGTCCGAATACTTTTTCAAAATTCCTCCGAACCGAAGTCTTTACTTCCTCCTCCGAAACCGGGTATCCAAGTTCCTGTTGAAGGGAAGTCACCTGTTTATGCTGTATTCCGCATGGAATAATATGATTGAAATAGCTCAGATCGGTATTGATATTGAATGCAAAACCATGCATGGTAACCCAGCGACTGCAGCGCACCCCCAGGGCGCAGATCTTCCGTTCTCTGCCCGGAATATCCGGATCAAGCCATACGCCCGTTTCACCCGGGGAACGTTTTCCCGTTAAACCATAGGTTGCCATGGTTTCAATGATCACTTCCTCGATGGAACGCATAAACCAGCCAATATCAGTCTGAAATTTTTCCAGGTCAAAAATCGGGTAGCCTACCAGTTGTCCGGGACCATGAAAGGTGATATCGCCACCACGATTGGTTTTGAAGAACTCGATTTGCATTGCTTTCCGCTGGTTGTCGGTCAGCAGCACATGTTCCATTTTACCACTCTTACCCAGCGTATAAACCGGAGGGTGCTCAACAAATAGCAGATGATGTCTGGTTTCCGACAGGATTGACGCGGAACCGGTAATGGCAGCTGATTTGATCGATACATTCTCCTGCAGCAATTGCTCCTGATAATCCCAGGTGGACTTGTACGAGCTTCTGCCCAAATCTTCAAAGCGGACCAGTTGCTGTTGCATATGATACAGTTGGCTGCAAAATTAACGGAAATGTGTAATCCTTCAGTGCGCTGCAGTACCGGTGTGATCTACTTGATGTACCTTTGAAAAATGACGGACCAGCATGCGGAGAATCTACCAGAAATTCCGGACCACGCTATTGAAAATACCGACAGCCCGGAGGAGTTGTATGAGCGGATGAGTATAATCATCGACAGGGGTCAGGAGCCAATACGGCTCGATAAATTTCTGGTGGCCAGGATCATGGGCGCTTCCCGGAACAAAGTTCAGCAGGCGATATCGGCTGGTATGGTACTGGTAAATGGAAAAAACGTTAAATCCAACCACCTGATCAAGCCCGGTGAAGAGGTCGTTATGTTTTCGCAGCATGAACCAGTTAATGATGAGATTATTCCCGAATCCATGCCGCTGAATATTGTTTATGAAGATGAGGATATCCTGATCATCAATAAACCTGTGGGATTAGTAGTGCATCCCGGAACCGGCAATCGTACGGGTACCCTCATCAATGGCGTTGCCTGGTATCTGAAGCAGCAGAACAGTGAGCTGAATGAAGAGATCCTGCCCAGATTCGGACTGGTCCATCGCATCGATAAAAATACCAGTGGATTGCTAGTCTTATCTAAGACCCCTGCGGCAGTAGCCAGCCTGGCTAAACAATTCTTCGATCATACAATAGAACGCCAGTACATCGCATTGGTGTGGGGAGATGTAGAACAGGATTCGGGTACGATAAAGGCGCATATCGGGCGGCATCAACGCTTCAGGAAAATCTATGATGCCTATCCGGATGGTGATCAGGGCAAAGAAGCCGTTACACATTATACGGTATTGGAACGTTTTGGCTATGTTACCCTGGTAGCATTGAGACTTGAAACCGGAAGAACGCACCAGATCCGCGTGCATATGAAGCATCTGGGTCACCCATTATTTAATGATGAATTGTATGATGGCAACCGGATTCGTAAAGGAACCGTTTTTACCAAATACAAGCAATTTGTCGACAACTGCTTCAGCCTTTGTTCCCGTCATGCCCTCCATGCCCGGTCGCTGGGATTCATACATCCCACAACAAGAAAAAAAGTATTATTCGAGTCAGAATTACCTGAGGATATGCGGGCGGTAATTGAAAAATGGCGGCGTTACGCAACTGTTCGGCAGATCGGAGTATAACTATACGCTGACTACAAACTCGCTTATTCCCGGGGCAGTATGAAATTACTCAGGGTTGCGGTGAATATGCCGCGTTCACGGGGTTTGAAAGCGATATCCCAATCGCCATTATAGCGCATAACTACCGGTACGGTATAGGGTCCGGCTTTCCCCATTTCCACTTCAATATGCACATCAAAGTCATAAATGCCGGCACTATAACTGAGGTCATTATGTCGGGCAGCAATTTCCCAGGATTGCATATCAAACCAGGTGGTCATTTCATTGATAACAAGCTGCTTCCTTTCACCTGCGCTTAGGTCCTGGCGTGGGATTATGCTGAATACATAGCAGTTTTCGCCTTTAAATGTATTGATGTCGATCTCAAAATCATACAGGGCAGCAACTTTTTCATCGAACAGGGCGACCTTATTGCCGATAAACGGCAGCCCGGGAATACGTTTTCCAGGGTTGAAGAAAAGCATTTTAAGCTGCTCCTTATGCTTTGCCAAACCGGATTTTCCCCGGATGCTGAACTCCGGATCGCCAACAATATTTGTTTCACCGCAAATGGTATCTGAAGCAAAAAACAGGTTGGCATATAGTTCGGCAGTATAATAATTATATCCACCGGCTTTATCGTAAAATTTGCCCTGATGAGCCTGGCGTAACACGTCCATCCACCTGCAATTATTATCGATATGCTGAACAGATGTACTTGATAATGAGGCAATCGTTTTATTTTTCTTATCCAGCATCCGGATATCATTCATTGCCGTATATCCGAGAATACGGAGATTTTTGAACGCCTTATAAAAACTGGAATCCTCTTTAATGCGCTGCATGAAAGCCGGAACATTGATTTGGTTGCGCACGACAACTTCGGTGAGGGTAACCGCCTGCTGATCGATAAATACGGTAGTATCCTGCGAGAACAGGTATTGGGAAAAGAGCAGTGATGCTGATAACAGCAGGCGTTTGATCATGCAGGGAGTTATGATAGATTACCGGTGGACCTCAGACTATTTTACAAAAGACATGCGGTAGTCCACTTTTATTTTGCCTTTAGAGATATCATCCAGTTTACCTTTCAGTAACTTACGCTTAAGGGGTTTGAGGTAGTCGATAAAGAGTTTGCCTTCAATATGGTCGTATTCATGAAGAATAACCCTTGCGGTAATTCCATTAAATGTTTGGGTAAGCGTTTCGAATTGTTCATTCTGATATTCCAGGGTAACTTCCTGCTGGCGAAAAACATCACCACGGATTTTGGGAATACTCAGGCATCCTTCTTCATAAGACCATTCATTGCCGTTTAATGATTTGATGCGGGCATTGATAAATACCGCCTTAATGCCGGGTTCATCGGGGTATTTACCTTTTTCATCATCTTCCTGATGCTCAAAAATCTGCGCGCTGTCAACAATAAACAACCGGATGGGGCGGTTGATCTGTGGAGCGGCGAGACCAACTCCATTACTGGCATACATCGTTTCCCACATATCGGCGATAAGCTTATCAAGTCCGTTATAATCCGAACCGATTTCTTCTGCTTCTGAACGTAATATTGGCGCGCCGTACGCAACGATGGGTAAAATCATAAATGTTCCAGGAATTTAGAGTGCAAAGATAACCGACTCTGATCAAAAAGCGCCAGGATAGCCACTTATTCACGGCTTCTTAAGAAATCCTGGAGCATTATGGTCGCGGCAACCTGGTCAACAATACCTTTTACCTGCCGCTGTTTTTTCTTCATCCCCATATCGATCATGGCTCTTGATGCCAGTTTAGACGTGAAACGCTCGTCGATGGTTTGAACGGGAATTTTTGGAAACACCTTTTGAAGACGTTTAATAATTTCCCTGACAGGCATGCTGGCATGAGTATCCGAGTCATCCCAGTTTTTGGGTTCTCCGATCAGGATAAGTTCCACTTCTTCTTTGGAGAGATAGTCTCTTAAATAATTGATCAGGCGCGGACTTTCAACGGTAGTCAGTGCAGTCGCGATCAGTTGCAATGGATCAGTAACAGCGAGACCGGTACGTTTCAAACCATAATCAATACACAGAATGCGGGCCATGGAGGAGTTTTATGCTGAAAAGCGATACGTATTAAAGTAAACTTAGGACTTATTGTTGGTTATGGGACAGGAAGAAGGGAAAATAGAAAAAGTTGAGGTAGGGGGAAGTGAAGTTGGGTTAGGTAGATGTGGGGATAAATCGGAATGGGTGAAAGAAGATGTACAAATTACACTGCCTAAACATCGATGTTTAAACATTATTATAATATTTGGTAGAAGATAAAGGGCCCTCCCTCCCCCACCGTCCAACACACCTTTATATTGAATATTCAAAATCTTCTCAGGACCCTCCGCTCCAAAGCTCTCTCAGTATTACCA
>JAEYRC010000071.1 GCA_023409675.1 Bacteroidota bacterium | reverse complement strand
ACATTATGACGGTAATAGTGCAGGTAACACAAGGCCTGCAGCGTTTTACCCAAACCCATATCATCAGCGAGTATGCCGCCCCATTTTATTTCCCGGAGGTAATTCAGCCAGTGAAATCCGTGTTCCTGATAGGGCCGTAAAATATGCGACAGGTGTTCGGGAACAGGAACTTCTTTGATTTGTTTGAAGTTCCTCAGCTGATCATATTTTTCTTCAAGCCGCACCACCAGTTCTTCCTCATTCCGGTTATCGTATAATTCATCGATAACACTCATATGATACTTCGACAGGCGAAGTTCATTTTGCTTTCCTTCTCCCACTCTGAACAGGAGCGAGTATTTCCTTATCCACTCTTCGGGCAGAATTCCCAGGGTGCCGTCTTTCAACGGCACAAACTGTTGCCGGTTGGCAAGGGCTTTTTTAACATCGGCAATGGTTACTTTCTGTTCACCGAATACGATATCAACCCGCGCGTCGAACCAGTCGGTATTGCTGCTGATATGTATCTTCGTTTGTGGCTTGGCGGTATTAAAACGAAAGTTCTTCAGCGCTTCAAAGCCGAATACCGGAACCTTCATATCTTTCATCGCATCCACGAAGAGGAAAAACCAGTTGTTCTTCAGCACGTCATTTCCCTTAAGCGCCAGTTGCTGGCCACCTTCCGGACGGATGAAATTGGAATGCAGCAGTTCCATCTTGCGCATGAACTCATTTTCCTTCGCACGGTTTCTGCTTACCACCATTACCTTGCTGCCATTGGGAATTACCAGCTCATCTTTTCCGCCAGGCCTCGTTTCATAGCCCTTGTAGGTAAACAGGGGTTGGAAAACGAGATAGTCACCTTTTTCCTGGAGTATCACGCGTTTTTCGGGATCGCCATCTTTTACTTCACCAACAAGAGCAGGATCAAAATCTACCTGGTAATCCCTGGTAAGCGGAAGTACAAATGTTTTCAGTTGTTCAGGCCATTCGGTCTGGCTAAAGCTCAGCTTGCCCTTCGAAGCAAAACGATCGGCCAAAGCCGCAGTCTCGGGGCTGTCCCAGAAATATATATTATTCTGATAAAGAAATAAAAGGCTTCCAGGCGCTTCATTATCGGTTACAGGTACGGGTTGCCCGCTGAGTTTAACCCAGCATTGCACTTCAAAGCGGGTTCCGTTTTGCACCACTTTAAAAATGGGTCGAATTCCCTCGGGAACAATACCGGCCATCTGCAGATTGGCGGTTTTGAAGGCCTTACCAGCGGAGAGTGTATATACGAGCGGATCGGCGGCAATATCCTGAAGCAGCTTTTTCAGTTTTGGATGCAGGTAATCAACCATCAGTGCCCGGGTTTCTTCGGGCAGATCATCATCTTCATGATGAATGATATTTTCCCAGATGCCGCTGAAGGGTGAATTCCGGTTGAGATACTTATTAATTTCTGCTTCCTGCAGTTTCCGTATGAGCGGAAAAAGCAGCCTGTCATTTTCTTCGTAGATGTCTATATTGATAAACCGGGCAAGGTCAAGTTTTTCCACATTACCCGAAAACCCGTCGAGTGCCGGCTCACCGGTAATAGCATCCACATTAAAACCCGGAAAACCTTTGCGGTTAAAATTAAAAACAATACCCAGCCGCCGTGCCGGTCGGGAAGCAGCTGGCGGAGGCGCGGGTTCTTCAGTTTCAGAGCCTGCGAGCGCTCCGGAATAGGCCGGCCGCGGTTTCGGTTGTTCCTGCGCGTTAACCCGTTTTATGGATGGGTCAAGAACCCGCAAAAACGGCTTTCCTTCCTTATAAATAAATTCGAATTTGCCATCCAGATCATCGCTGAGCGAATAACCATACAATTCCAGGAGTTTATTTTTTTCTTTATCCCAGTTGCGGATCGAATCGAAATAAAACGCGCCGTGGGCTTTCAGTAACTGCAGGAAAACGATCAGTTTAGCCAGTGATACAGGATGTTTCGGATCGGGGTAATCACTACTGGTATCAAAGTTGCGCTCTTCGTTCTTACGGATCACGACAAAATATTCACGGTTGTCGAGCTGCACAGTGGCTTTTACGGTTTCATCAGCGGCATACTGAATCACCGCGCTGTTAGAGGACAACCATTCTTCAGCCTGCTGAAATGTTTCCGGTGATGCCATTAAACGCAGGGTTTTCAGGTCGATGGTTTTCATCTTCACCACCGTATGCCGCTGATCGTAATCAACATCTTCCGCTTTAAGCTGATTCTTATCGAGCATCTCCTGTAACTGCAGCAGGGCAGCAGCTTCATGCCTGCATATTTCGCCGAGGTTATAGGGGCAGGTACAGCGCGCGGTTAGCTGACGGGGATCTTTGAAGTGCTGAATAACTACGCGGTAGAAGGTTGAATAACTGTCGTCCTTAACGCGAAATGTTACCGAATCGAGCAGTTCATCAAATTCAATAAGTTCAGCAAAATTCAGCGAATGAATTTTCTTACCCCTGCGGATAACTTCATCTGTTCCATTGGTATATACATATTTGATAAGATACGGTAGAGCCATTGGGCAAAATCCTCCTGGGTTTATGAACAAACTTCCGGACTCCGGAATAAGCAATCTGCATAAGTAAAGGAAAAATCACGAGCTAAAGGTCAGAAACCCTTCATATCCTGTGAATTTTAAGAATTCCAGTTAAGCCTGAACCAGTGTGTTAATCCTGTGAAATACCGTATTTTTGAAGCATCGCCAAACCCCCTGCCGTGAATTAAACCCCTGGCTGATAGTAAGGTCATAATCAATGACCCGATAGAAGCATTGTCCGGATATTTTTTGCATGTCCGGCAAACTCTTTTATCTAAAATAATTCACGATTCCTGAACCACCCTTTAATACCTTTGCACACAGGATTTAAAAACTCAGTTATGTTGATTCGCGTCTTTCCGCTTTTTGTAAGTCTTTTCCTATCCGTTTCCGGTTTGTTTGCACAACGGTTAAATCGTGCCGACAGAACCCTTATGGACAATCTGAAAACACATGTCGCCTATCTGTCTGATGATAAACTGCAGGGCAGGCGTACCGGTACAACGGGGGAGAAGCTGGCGATGAACTATATCAGCAAACAATTTCAGAAAGCCGGTCTTCGGCCTATGGGCAGCGATGGCACCTGGTTCCAGGAATTTGAAGTATATGATGGAAAGCAGGTTAACCCGGCTTCGCACCTGATCATTAACGGGCACGACCTCAAACTGAATGAAGATTATTTCCCCCTGGCGTACAGTCCGAATGCTCATGCTGAGGCTGCGGTTGCCATGGTGCTGCAGGAAGAAGATGTTCCCTGGTTTCTGGATATTAAATCGCTTATTGATGAAAGCTCCGGCAACCCGCATTTTGATCTCTACGAAGCCATCAAGGAAAGAGCAGCGCAGGCTGCCGAAAAAAACGCTACCGCGCTGATCCTGTATAACAGCCACACTTCAGGAGATGAATTGAAATTTAATGAACGCGACCGCTCAGAACCTTCCAGAATACCGGTTTTCTATATGCGTAAAGCTGCGTATAAGAAATTCCTCTCCGATGAATCGGCTATGCTCGATATAAAACTGAAATCGGATATAGGCCCCCGCTATCGGAAAGGCTATAATGTAATAGGGTATATCGATAACGGCGCCGCGGAAACAGTAGTGCTCGGCGCGCATTACGATCACCTGGGAATGGGCGAAGACGGCAATTCCCGCGATACCGCCAAACTTATTCATAATGGCGCTGATGATAATGCCAGTGGCACGGCCGCGTTGATCGAACTTGCACGAACATTAAAGCAG
Source organism: Bacteroidota bacterium (assembly GCA_023409675.1). Taxonomy (GTDB): domain Bacteria; phylum Bacteroidota; class Bacteroidia; order Chitinophagales; family Chitinophagaceae; genus Flavitalea. The sequence goes on along the minus strand of JAEYRC010000071.1, from coordinate 2,569 downwards.
CAGAAAAAACCCGGACTTAATTACCTGTTTATTGCTTTTTCCGGGGAAGAACTCGGATTGTTCGGATCAAAATATTTTGTTGATAATCCTACCATTGATCTGGGTAAAATCAACTATATGATCAATATGGATATGATCGGAAGGCTGAACGAGAACAATTCCCTTACCATAGGCGGTTTTGGCACTACGCCGGTTTGGGGAAGTCTATTGCCTTCCCTGAAAGAGGCCAGGAACTTTACCATTAAATTTGATTCCAGCGGAACAGGACCAAGTGATCATACCTCCTTTTACCGGAAAAATATACCGGTGCTTTTCTTTTTCACCGGTTTGCATACCGATTACCACAAGCCGTCCGACGATCATGATAAGGTGAATTATACCGGGCAAACCAGGATCGTAAATTATATCCGGGAGTTGATTGAAAAATCTGCCGCTTCCGGCAAACTCACGTTTACCCCTACGCGCGAACAGCAGACTACCACATCTGCGCGTTTCTCCGTAAGCCTTGGCATTATGCCGGATTATACCTTTAGCGGGCCAGGTGTGAAAGCCGACGGTGTCAGCCCCGGCAGGGCGGCTGAAAAAGCCGGCATCAATACCGGAGATATCATTCTGCAGATCGGTGATTACCCGATATCATCGATGGAAGCCTATATGCAGGCATTATCGAAGTTCAAAAAAGGCGACGAAACAAAAGTAAAATACAAGCGCGGAGAAGAGATCAGGGAAGCCGACATCCGGTTTTAAGGAAAATAGCCGTATGAAATTAAAGCTCGATATCGATGAACTGGCTGATGATTTTTTCAGCGATACCCGGCTGATCGGTATTGTTTGTCCGCTGAAGGATTACCAACTTTGCTGGACCATCAATCAAAGCTTTTATTTTGACTTCAGGAAGAATAATGATATTGAAATTCAACTGAGCAAGAAGCAGCGCAATTACTTCTTTTCGGTTTTTGAATACCGTGAGCCGCATCACTCGCTGGTGCATTACCTTTATAATAACCAGTACGATGGCGAATACCTGCTGCCGGAATTCAGAAACCTTGACTACCTCTGGTTGTTGAAGGGAGACCTGGTGAGCGATGAAACCCTGGCAGCACTCATTACCCGAATAAAACTGATCAGGCAGGTTCAGCTGGTTACTGAGCTTACCAATGAAAAGATCAAAAACAAAGGACATCTGATCTTCTGAATTTATCAAACTATCACCCGATACCATAATTAAATCAGGATATCATGTGGGAAGAAAAAGACAATTATTTATTCCGGAAGTTTGAATTCCCGGATTTTGTGGAAGCCTTTGCCTTTATGACCAAAGTAGCCCTGCTGGCGGAAAAGATGAACCATCATCCGACCTGGACAAATACCTATAACCACGTTGAAATCCGCTTGTCGACACATGATGCGGGGAACACTATCACTGCAAATCACCGCAGCCTGGCCGAAAAGATTGACGCCCTGGTATCCTGACTGCCCTCCGAAAGGCATTGTTAAATATAGGTTGACAGTTCATTTCATTTTGCAGGACTATCGCAGAACTGGCTCTTTTCTTTGTACCTTATGGTCGTAAACATCATCTATGCAAAAACTGTGGTTGTTAATAGCACTGGCAGGATGTATCGCCTGCGGCGAAACGGATAAAGACCAGGTTCCCCAGGATCTTCCTTCTACAAATTATGAAGACAGTTCAGCAGCTTCTCCCCAGGTAGATACGTTTTTATCTGCCGAAACATTCCGTTTTTTCAATAACTCAGGCTATACCGATTTCAGTCAGAACCTGGTAACGGGTTTCGACTGGAGCAATTTCAAGCTGGTTAATGTATGGAAAGAAGACAGCATGCTGGTACAGCCCTTTATTCCCGAAGCGGATTATTATGAACGTTATGGTCGCTTTCTAAAATATTCACCTGACAGTTCGATGTTTATCGACCTCGACAGTTATAATATTGATATCCGTAAAGATGGCAACCGCTGGACCGGAACCGAAAATGGTCCGGATATGGAAATCAGCCTGATCGATCGGGAGGAGAAGGAGAAGATCCGACTGGTATTTACCGGACCGGGAGGATCGATTGAAGATGGGGGTTGGATCGATAATGAAACACTGGTATTAACCGGGTTTCAGGAGCTTGGCCGAAGCGATTCACTGGCCGCAATCGTGTATAAATTTCACCTGCCCAGCCAGACCTATTTTCTGTATGAAATGGAAGAAGCCGGTGATGCGCGCAAGATTATGGGTTCCTGGCGCAGGGAGCGATTAAAAGATGTTCAAATCCGCTAGCTGAGCAATCAGTTAGCTCTGAACCGCATCGCCTCAGTCATCATCATCTCCAATGATCACCTCTTTGCCGGTGGTATCCTGTTTTATCGCCTCTGTGGCACGTTCCATTTCCGTTTCAGGACCACTGTTCTGCACCGGTGGCGCGATCTGATCATTTCCTTCAGCAGGTGTGTTATCATCATCATTGCAGGAAAACAACCCAATCAGGCCTGCAAAAGCCAGTATTCTTAATGATTTATGCATAACCGCTTTTACTGAAAAAATGTAAAAATCATGCCATTAACG
>JAEYRC010000054.1 GCA_023409675.1 Bacteroidota bacterium | reverse complement strand
TTCCCAGGTACATCCACTCGAGGCGGCCTACGAGCTGTAGCGGAAGTACCGCATCCGGGGAATACACATACTGTATTGCAGTAAATGAGGTAATATCCGGCGTGAAAAGTTGTTTTCTGCCCTGCAGATCGACTACATTTCCTTCCACCGGCAACTTGAGTTCCTGGTATTGAGCATCTGTATAGCCAAACGAATAATCTATCGAAAAACCGGCAAATGGCTGGGCATTCAACTCCAGTTCAATTCCACGGCTTTCGAGTTTTCCGGCATTGCGGGTTACGGTAAGGGCTTCGGGAAGCACCAGTGTGGGCACCTGTACATCCCGTACCGTGGTATAAAATAAAGCTATGTTGGTTTGAAGTCGCTTGTTGAAAAACGTATTCTTCATGCCCAGTTCGGCAGAAGAACTATATTCAGGATCAAAGGCATATAAGGGCGGTGAGGAGGGGTCCTGCCCGATCTGTGTAAATCCGCCTGCACGAAATCCCTGGCTGTAAACCCCATAAAGGATGGCGTCAGTACTGTGATACGACAGGGCAACTTTGGGTGAAAGGGCCCTGAAACCCGCTTCTGCTGTAGTATCGGGAAGAATATCAAATACCGGATCCGGATTGGGATCTTTCTGGTACTGGCTCATTGCCGACTGACTGCGGTGTTCATAATCATAGCGTAAACCACCGGTTAATTCCAGCCGTGGCGTTAGAAAATAGGAAGCTTGTCCATACACAGCAATTCCTTTTCCATCGGCACGGGTGGTATTAATGGTAGAAAAGTCGGTATCCGGCGCCCCCAGCATTCCGGCATCCGCGCCATAGCGCGTGGTTTGTTTGACCGGATTATCAGAGATAAATCCATAAGCCCCGGCCGACCAGTTAATGGGCGATGCTGTTCCGGCAGCATTACTAAACCGAAACTCCTGCGTATACACCTTCACATTATTCCATGCTTTTCCATAATTATTAATTATTGTCATTCCATCCAGCGGAGAAAAATCGCCATCGATCGGATCGTTGTAAAAACGGTGGTTCGACTGATATGCTGTCTGGGAGCTGAAGTTCACTTTCTTACCGTAATGATTAACCGATGCGGAAGCATTCAGGGAATTATCATGCATCGTGGTAATAGCATTCTGATTCAACGTATATGGATTTTTGAAGGCTTCTTCAACGCCAAATACAAGGGGAAAAGGACCATTGTTACGGTTAGCATAATGCTTCAAATTCAAAGATACCGTCCAGTCGGATGAAGGTTGATAGCGAACAAAATAATTACCGGTGAAGGCCGATTGCTTATCGTAATCACTGTTTGTAAATGTATTATCATAAAACCCTTTCGAAGCATTATACAGCACATAAGCCCCCGCATAAAGTTTGTCTTTCAGCAATGGTGCGCTTAAGCCTGCACCCAGCCTGCGCTGTCCGTAGTTTCCAAAACTCACTTCCGTCTGACCACGCAATTCATTGGCTGGTTTTTTGGTAATAATATTGATCACTCCGCCCATGGCATTCCGTCCATAGAGCGTTCCCTGCGGACCACGCAATATTTCAATGCGTTCAATATCGATAAGTTCAGCGATATACGTATCAAGTCCAAACTGGTTCACTCCATCAATATAGGTAGCCACCGCCGGATCATACGATGTGGTGGTAATTCCCCGGATACTGGTCACATTGCGGTTATCACCGGGGTTGGCAGAATACAGCGTTGGAATAATACCGGTGATATCCTTCGCGTTCCACAAACGATATTCCCTGACCTTTGATGAGGATAAGGCAGTTATGCTAAGGGGAATCTGCTGCAACGCCTCTTCTTCTTTCTGAGCGGTAACCACCACTTCATCGAGTTGGAGGGCCGCCGAATGCAGGATGAAATTTTTCGGCGCTGAACCACTGTTTAGGCTGTCTGTAAGCGCCGCGAAACCCACGGCCGTGATATGAACTGAATATTTTCCGGGAAAAACGGAAAAGCTAAATTCACCAGCCGAGCCGGTTCGTGTTGTATGCGTTGTATTAAGCAGATGTACTGTCGCAAAAGGAACCGGCTGCAGATTCATGTCGGTAACTTTCCCCGCTATGGTTATTTTCTCCTGGGCTGCAACCCCAATACTCAGAATGGATAACATCACTAAAACTACAAATCGGCACATACTGTATTAATATTGAATATGATGGTAAATTTGCGGCAAAGCTACAAGCTATTCGCATTTTACCATAACTGGATTTTTTCCGGTTTCTTTAATTTGAAAATTTCTTTCAACGGATGCTTAAACTAAAAAGTTCAGGTGAATTGTATGAGCAGTATGTCACTGCCATGAACCGTATTGCCGACCTGCGTTTTGCCGGTGCAGTCTTACAGTGGGATCAGGAAACCTATCTTCCGCCGAAAGGCGCTGCGCTGCGCGGACAACAGATCGCCACCCTATCTGAACTTGCTCATGAATACTTTACCCGAAAAGATTTTGGGGAGCTGCTGAAAGAGCTGGAACAGCGCACAGATCTTACGGAACTGCAACGATCGAATGTTCAGTTAAGCGCTTACGACTATTCCCGCCAGGAAAAATTCAGTGCATCTTTCGTGAGAAAATTGACCGAAGCGGTCAATACAGCTTTTCACAGCTGGATCAATGCGCGAAAAGAAAACAATTTTTCCCTTTTTAGCATTCCACTGGAAACGCTCACCACTTTAAAGCGCCAGGAAGCCGAACTGGCAGGCTATGCCCATCATCCTTATGACGCCTTGCTGAATGAATTTGATAAAGGTTCTACTGTTGCCCTGCTCGATGAAGTTTTTGGGCAGATTATTCCACCGTTGAACGATATCGTGCAGCAAATTCAGCAACGACCCCAGCCCGACGATCAGATCCTGAAAAAATTTTATCCCAAAGACCAGCAATGGGCGATGGGAATGCGTATCCTGGGTGAACTCGGATTTGATTTTGAAGCCGGCCGTCAGGATATTTCAGCCCATCCATTTACAACAAATTTTAACCGCAATGATGTGCGGATCACGACCCGGATCGATGAGTATGATCTGGGGAATATGCTGTGGAGCTGCATACATGAACTTGGCCATGCCCTGTATGAACAGGGGCTTCCGGAAGAACAATATGGTCTGCCCCTGGGCGAATATGCCTCACTTTCTATTCATGAATCCCAGTCGCGCTTGTGGGTAAACCATATTGGGCGTTCGAATGCGTTTATCGACCACTATTTTCCGGTGATGAAAACCTATTTTCCGGAACAACTCGGAGATACTGACGCGGAAACTTTTTATAGGGCAGTGAATAAAGTTACGCCCTCCATGATCCGTACTGAAGCCGATGAGGTCACCTATCATTTTCACGTATATATCCGTTATACGCTTGAAAAAGCGCTGATTGGAAACCAGCTTGAGGTGCGGGATATTCCCGCATTCTGGAATGAACAATATTTCAAATTACTCAACCAGGTTATACCCAACGACAATTCGGGTTGTTTGCAGGATGTTCACTGGAGCCATGGCAGTTTTGGCTATTTCCCTACTTATAGCCAGGGAAGTTTCTATGCTGCCCAGTTTTATGCGGCCGCAACGGAACAGCGGCCGGAGATCGGACAAGGTCTTCCGGGCCCCGACAATACCACCCTGCTCTCCTGGCTAAGGCAGGAAATCCATGCTCATGGCCGGAAATTCGAAAGTGAAGCACTTTGCAGGAGAGTAAGCGGGGAGCCTCTCCGCCAGTCGTATTTCCTAAAATATATCCGTGAAAAATACGGAAATCTCTATGGCCTGAAATTTTAAGGATCATGTCTGTAAACGGTCCTTTACCGGAATTTGGGCCATTCGGTCAATTTTAACCTGTTTACAGTAATAATAAGCCGGAAAAATCGTTCAAAGCACAGGTCGCGGGCGGTAGAAAATTTCTCCCACAGCTATACCGGAATTTTGAAATTTCGATATTAAGTACCAAACTGAATGGCGAAGGTTTGCTATTGAAAGTTGTGCATGTTTTTTGCAATATGACATCTCGTTCATTCAGGTTGAACCACTCCTATGAAATTCGCCCTGCAGAATTTGGTTATCTGGCGGGGCATTTTATCAAGAGGACAGCAGGAAGAATATTCTGAAAGTAATGTGTTTGCTGAAAAAAATCCAGTCTCCGGGAATGTGATGTAGTGATATGGAAGCTAAAATGCTCATGGAGGCAATGCCCGGACAGAATTATGAAAAACAGGATATCCTGTGTTTCAACATGGCCATTAACCCAACGACTGAAACCGGATAAAGATCTGTAACCGAAAAAATTATTTCTTGAACATCCGATTTTTATTTGTGTTTCTATTTTCGGTGGGATCGCTGATGCTTAAGGCACAGGCTCCCGTTGCCGATTTTACATCGAACCGTACCAGTGGCTGTGGACCCTTATCGGTAAGCTTTAGCGATAATTCCTCAAATGAACCCAAATTCTGGAACTGGGATTTTGGTAACGGTCAATTGTCTAACCAGCAAAATCCTACAGTAACCTATACTCAACCGGGTACCTATACGGTTACCCTGGTAGTAAGAAATGCTGATGGAACTAATGGCACCACCAAAACGGATTATATCACCGTAAATCCTTCACCTCGGGCCAATTTTACCGTAAGCTCAACAAGTGGCTGCATTCCAAGCTTACTGCGTTTTACCGATCAGTCCACCACCAGTTCAGGTACGATAACCAGCTGGCAATGGAATTTTGGCGATGGAAACTCTTCTACAGAACAAAATCCCACCCATACCTATACCGAACCGGGCTTTTATACGGTTTCGCTTCGGGTAAGCAGTAATACCGGCTGCGAAAATGCGGTTACCCGCTTCAGGTTAATCCGGATCGTATCCGGTGTTGAAGCCGATTTCACCTTTTCCAACCCGGCTACCTGTAACCCACCCTTTGCGGTTAACTTTTTGAATCAGGGCAGTGGGCCGGGAGAACTGACCCACCGCTGGGAGCTTGACGCTGCCGGCAATAGCAATGAAGTTAGTCCGACTGGAATCTTCAATACTCCGGGAGACTACGCCATCCGGCTTATCACCAATAGTGAATTCGGTTGCGGTGATTCTGTTACAAAAACGATCACGCTGCAATCTATCCCAACTGATTTTACGGGTGAAGACAGCGCCTGTATCGGGTCTACGTTGAATTTTCAGAATAATTCCGGTCAGACGGCATTGTCCACCAGTTGGTATCTTGATAATGTATTAATAAGCAACGAACAGCAGATCAGCCGTAATTTTCCGGTGGCCGGCACCTATACGCTTAAAATGGTGAACCAGTACCAGAGCTGCCCTGATTCTGCAATCCGCCAGATCACAATTTTAGATAATCCTGTAGCTTCTTTCACTGCCGATCCACGGTCATCCTGCGCGGCACCATTGGAGGTTACTTTCACCGATCAGACCCCCGGCTCCGTATCGTGGAACTGGGATTTTGGTGACGGCGCTCAGTCAACCGATAGAAATCCGGTGCACCGGTATGAGCAGGCGGGACAGTATACAGTTCGGTTAACGATGACCGATCGATTCGGATGCAGCGACACTGCCACTCAAACCGATGTGGTTACTATTCGGCCACCCCGGGCGGCTATACGAAATGCCCGTGCCGGAGGATGTGTTCCTTTTACCTACAGCCCGGTGGAAAATGTCAGTTCAATTGACGGCGTAGCTTCCTGGTTTTGGGATTTTGGAAACGGGCAAACCTCTACCCTGCGTAATCCTACGGTTACCTATAACGCAGTTGGAAATTATACCCTCCGGTTGCGTATTGTAACCAATGAGGGATGTGAAGATTCCATTGTAGTTAATAATGCCATTTCTGTAGGAACTCCTCCTACGGTCGATTTTGATATTAGTATGGATAGTGTTTGCGCGGGCCGGACAGTTTCCTTTACCGACCTTTCCACCAATGTAGACCGCTGGTTATGGGATTTCGGGGATGGTGATACGTCTGAGATCCAGCATCCTGTACATCACTACCGTGATACCGGATCGTTTTCAGTTTCACTGACCGGCTATAATAATGGCTGTCCGGTTACCCGCACCCGGGCTGATATCATTCATGTTTCACCTCCTGTTGCCGCGTTTGCATACCGACCAGATTGTGCAGCGCCAACCCGAATTCAATTTACCAATACCTCAATTGTAGATCCCGGAAGAGGACCTGTTGGATATGTATGGCACTTTGGTGATCCGCAATTATCCACTTCAACAGCACCTAATCCGCAATTTACCTACCCCTCACCGGGAACATACCGCGTCATGCTGATTGCGATAAACGGAAATTGCCGCGACACTCTTATTCAGAATATTATTCTTGTTAACAATACAGCAGATTTCACGATCAGCAAAGAAACCGTTTGCCGTAATGAAGCTTTTACGTTAACTGCGATAAACAGCAATCCGGGTTCGATTGTATCATACCGCTGGCAGATTGGGAACGACAGTTTCGACGGAACACGCGAAATCAGGCGGTCGCGCTCCGGGACGGGCACTTTTGATGTTCGGCTGACCATAACTGATAGCAATGGCTGTGTAGTTACGAATACTGTTGACGATCTGCTGACTGTTCGGGGTTCAATCGCTTCATTTACTCCTGCGGTTGATGCTGCCTGTCATAATTCACCGGTAGAATTCATCGACGCCTCTACGTCTACGGGAACGATCACCCGCCGGATCTTTGATTTTGGCGATAGTACCCGTCAGGAATTTACGACAGGGCCATATATTCACAACTATACGGATACCGGATTCTTTAATGTGCGGTTGACGGTTGAAGATGAGTTTGGCTGTACGAATAGCCAGACCAGGGCCAATGCCGTATACATCAGTCGCCCGGTGGCTGCCTTCAGCCAGGATTCTGTACTGCATTGCCCCGGCGCACCCCTGGCTTTCGAAGATTCATCATCAGGCCGCGACCTCAGCTATGTATGGGATTTTGGCGACGGAACCACTTCTACAGAACGCAATCCTGTTCATACCTATACCGGAGGAGATGACATCTATACCGTTCGTTTACAGGTTACCGATAGCCTGGGTTGCACCGATTCACTGATCCGAAATAACTACATCACCATACGTTCTCCCAAAGCGGCATTTTCGGTAACAGACACGCTTACGATTTGTCCGCCGCTGGAAACCCTGTTTACGCTGGAAGCATCGGACTATGAATCGTTTTACTGGGATTTTGGTGACAGCACGGAGATATCGCTGTCGGAAAATCCCCGTCACTTTTATAATGAGTTTCAAACATTCACGGCTAAATTATACGCCGTAGGATTTGGCGGTTGCATCGATTCGGCACAGCAGGATATCCGGCTGATCAATCCAAATTCGACGGTAATCAACTATAGTCCGTTAACGGCCTGTAATGAACTTGAAGTGAATTTTGATATAAATCCTCCCAGTGATACCCGCTTCGTATTTTCATTTGGGGATGGAAGTTCGGACTCGTCGCAAACTACAAACCTTACGCACCTGTACAACAGCCCGGCAACCTATAATCCATCCATCCTGATTACGGATGTAACCGGCTGCCAGGCCCGGATCGGCGCCGGACCGGCAATACGGGTGATTGGCGCCCAGCCGCTTTTCGGTATCGATGAAAATGAATTTTGCGATAGCGGTACCGTTTATTTCACGAATTACACTTTAGGTAATGATCCGGTGGTTGATTATCGCTGGGATTTTGGCGATGGTTCCACTGTTAGCGGAGAAGATGACCAGGTTCATCGCTATACCCGTTCGGGCGTTATGATACCCAGGCTTACCGTAACCACACGCAGTGGTTGTACCGACTTTATTACCGATACTATTCAGGTGTATGCCACTCCGGATGCACAAATTATTGCTGCCGATACGGTATGTGTAAATGCACCGGTGATCTTCAGTGCTGAACTGTTACGGCCCGATACTGTGAATGTAAATTATTCCTGGGCGTTTGGAAATGGCAATAATTCAACGCTGCGGCAGCCCAATGAATTATTTAATGCTCCCGGCGATTATACGGTACGGTTAGATACCCGGGTAGCGTTCGGATGTAATGCTACCACCCAGAAAAACCTGCATGTTGTTCCGCTGCCGGGTGTTGAACCGATCCAGGCTCCGGTGATCATGTCGGGCGGAAGTACCGAATTGCAGGTAAATTATTCCGGCCCTATTGTATCATACAACTGGAGTCCGCCACTGGGGCTAAGCTGCACCCAGTGTCCTTTGCCGGTGGCAACACCCCGCTATACCACTACCTACAGTATTAAGGTAACCGACAGGCATGGGTGCGAGAATACCGGAGAAACGACAGTGAATGTGGTTTGCGGCAATCAGAATCTTTTTATACCCAATACCTTCTCGCCAAATGGTGATGGTCGTAATGATGCTTTCTACCCGAGAGGTACAGGCCTTGATCAGATCAAATCCCTGCGCATTTTTAACCGCTGGGGTGAACTGATCTTTGAAAAAATCAATTTCCCGGCTAACCAGGCCGCTGCCGGCTGGGATGGACGGATCAAAGGCAAGCCAGCGCCTCCTGATGTATATGTGTATACCGTTGAGGTGGTTTGCGATAATGGCCAGGTATTTCCGTATAGCGGAAATGTGATGCTGGTACGATAATGACTGTGAGAATAATTAAATGTCGTTTATGACTATGGGTGCGTGGATTCGAAAATATTTACTGTTCATGCTACTGCTTCCGGCGGTATTGATTACTCATGCCCAGGATGTTCATTTCTCGCAATTCTTTGAAGCGCCCCTGTTACGTAATCCAGCCCTGGCCGGGATTTATACTGGTGACGTCCGGGTACAACTGGTTATGCGCGACCAGTGGCGCAGTGTAACGGATGCTTACCGCACCGGATCACTGAATCTTGAATATAAAATGCCGGTTGGTAAAGGGGATGATTTTATAACTGCCGGCGGGCAGTTGCTTTACGATAAGGCAGGAACGGTGGGGCTGGTATCAACCCATATTTTACCGGCTTTCAATTATCATAAATCGCTTAGCGATGAAAAAACCATGTACCTGGCGCGTGGTTTTATGGGTGGACTGATCCGGAAGACGTTTGACATAACTAAAATGACGACGGATGAACAATACCAGGGAGGGTTTGATCCCAGCCTGCCAACCGGTGAAAACTTTGGTGCGCCGAATATTTCGAGCTGGGACGGCAGTGTTGGGCTGAGTTTCAATACTACATTCGGAAATAACGAGGCCAACAGTATGTTTGCCGGCGCTGCATACCATCACCTCAACCGGCCAAAGAATTCCTTTTACCGGGATGAAACGATTGAACTAAATCCGAAATATGTATTCTCCACGGGCATCAAACTTCGGGTAAATGACTATGCGCATTTTATAATTCAAGCTGATCATTCCATTCAGGGGGCATATTCCCAAACCATAGGAGGCGCATTATATTCGTACCATATTGGTGATCAACCGGACAATCCCCTGTACACCATACATGCAGGGGCTTTTCTCCGCTGGAAAGATGCGCTTATACCGGTACTGAAAATTGATAAGCACCCGATGTCGCTGGCTATAAGTTATGATGTGAATGTATCACCGCTCAAAACCGCCAGCCAGGGAAGAGGCGGCTTTGAGTTATCGCTGGCCTATATTGGTTTTTTAAACCGGGAGAATAGTAGTCGTGATAAGGTTCTTTGTCCTAAGTTTTAAAATACATTCCAGCAGGCAGACACAGTAAATGTTATAATGTATTAAAATCTGCGAAAATCTGCTCTAAAATCCGCGCAATCCGCGGGAACCGGCTGTTGCTAATTCCAATAAATATTGTAAATTTGATTCAAACCATTTAATCTGAAGGGATCTCTAAAACAGCGAATTATATGAGGATTGTTTACCTGATCCTTTTACTTTTTATCACCACTGTTGCCACGGCGCAGAATCGTCCGACAACGGAGGATGAAAAACCCGTGCATAAGATCATTCGCTTCTACCCCAACCCTGCGGTTTCTGTAATCAATTTCGACTTCCATAAAGACATTGAGAAATCAGCCTTCAATTTTCAGATCTATAATTTCCTTGGTAAGAAAGTTTACGAACAATCGAATATTACGCCCAAGACTACCGTTAACCTCACCGATTTCTACCGTGGGGTGTATATCTTCCAGCTAAGAGACCGGAATGGAAAGATTCTGGATTCCGGGAAGTTTCAGGTTTCCAAGTAGAATATAAACAGCCTTTCCCGCAGATGTCGCAGATTTTTAGCAGATTGGCGCGGATTTAGTGTATTCATCTGCGTTATCTGCCCAAAATTGGCGAAATCTGCGGGAACTGTATTAAATGACCTGAACAATCAAAAACTTCAAATAATGTGTATTCTCCCATCCCCAGATGATCGGATGATCGGCAGACTGGCTGCGATAGGTCACCTGCCGGATCCTGCGGCGCGCATCTTTTGCCGCGCTTTGAATGATCTCTAAAAAATGCTGTGGAGAGATGAGGTTGGTACAACTTGATGTAACCAGGAAGCCGCCAGGGCGGATAAGTTTCATTCCGCGGAGGTTGATTTCTTTGTACCCCGCGGCAGCCTTATCAACCTGCTCGCGGCTTTTGGCAAATGAGGGCGGATCGAGCATCACGACATCGAATTTTGCGCCTTCGCGATCATAATGTTTTAAGCGATCGAACACGTTATCCGTTTCAAAGCGGCAGATTTTCTCCAGGCCATTCAGGGCGGCATTTGCATTGGCCTGCTTCACGGCATTTTCAGAAATATCAATGCCCAATACCGACTTCGCGCCATAATGCGCGGCATGCACTTCAAATGAACCGGTATAGGTGAATGCGCCGAGTACATCAGCATCTTTAACGATATGCCTGATCTCGCGGCGATTATCCTGTTGATCGAGGAAATATCCGGTCTTTTGCCCGCCTTCCAGATCTACATTGAAGAGCAGCGCATTTTCCCTGATCTGAATCAGTGGTTCAAAATTGCCGGAAAGAATACCTTTTTGCTGCACCATCCCTTCAAGTTCCCGAACCGGAACATCATTGCGTTCATAGATGCCTTTGGGATTGAATATGCTTTCAATCGCTTTTACGATTTCAGGCTTCCATTGGTCGATCCCTAATGCCAGGGTTTGAATAACGAAATAATCATTGAATTTATCGATGATCAGTTGGGGAAGATAATCGGCTTCGCCAAAAACAATCCGGGCATTTTCAGTATAGCCCAGTTTGCGGCGGTAGTCCCATGCCGATTGAATTTTTCGGGTAAAAAAATCCTGATTGATCACCTCTTTTTCGTGGGTTAACAGTCTGACGCGAATCTGTGATTTCGGATTATAATATCCTCTTCCAAAGAATTTTTTATCACCCGTAAAAACATCAACCAGTTCACCTCCTTCGATGAATTCTTTGGGATCATTCAATTCATTCCCAAATATCCAGGGATGCCCGCTTAATAAACGATCGGATGGTTTACGTTTCAGCAAGAGTTGTTTCATGGGGCAAAAATACGGTAGTTCGGTGGGAGGGGTTTCATTTAAATGAGCAGATCTGATTATGGGGATTGGTGAGTTAGCAGGAGGGTTAACTATTTAATGAATTGATGATTTTTAA
>JAEYRC010000004.1 GCA_023409675.1 Bacteroidota bacterium | reverse complement strand
GGGCTATTCGCCCCTGGCTATGCAATCGGTCATCGTTTCCTATACCATCACCCTGGCATTGTTTATACCACTGAGCGGCTGGCTGTCGGATAAATTTGGAACCCGGCGGGTGTTCAGTATTGCCGTGGCGCTTTTTGTTGCCGGTTCCATATGCTGCGCATTTGCACAAAGCTTACCGCAACTGATTCTTTCACGTATACTTCAGGGAATGGGTGGTTCTATGATGGTTCCGGTGGCAAGGCTCACCGTTCTGTATGTTTATCCAAAAAACAAATTGTTGTCGGTAATGAATTTTATTGCCATACCCGGATTGGCAGGAACGGTGATCGGACCGACGCTGGGCGGTTGGCTGGTAGAACTATCTACCTGGCACATGATCTTCCTGATCAATATTCCCATCGGGCTGGCCGGTATTTGGGCAGCCATTAAGATTATGCCGCAAATCAGGCGGGGCCAGGGAAAATTCGACCTGACCGGATTCATTCTATTCAGCGGATCACTCAGCCTGCTGACCTTTTGCCTGGAAGCCTCCGGAAGTGGCACGATTCCAACCCGGCTTATCGTTATTTTAGTGCTGCTCTCGCTGTTGCTGATCAGCCTCTATATCATTCATGCCCGCAGAATTCATGATCCGCTGATCAACCTCAGTTTATTCAGGATCCGCACCCTGCGGGTAGGCCTGCTGGGTAATTTTGCAACACGTTTGGGTATCGGGGGCTTTCCCCTGTTGTTACCCCTGATGCTGCAGGTAGGTTTTGGTTATCCTCCATCTACAGCCGGCATGATGCTGATTCCTATGGCCCTGGCTAACGTCATCAGTAAACCCCTGGTGGTACCCATTATCCGACGCTTCGGTCATAAGAATACGTTAGTTGCCAATACCCTCATGCTGGCCATCCTGATCAGCATGTTTTCCTTATTAACAGAAGCCACTCCGCTCATCTATATTATTCCGCTGATGATCGCTTATGGTATGGTCAGCTCCATACAGTTTACCACCATGAACACGATTTCCATTGCCGACCTGGATGAGCACAACTCCAGTGAAGGGAACAGTGTGGTGGCCGTATCGCAGCAACTGTCGATAAGCTTTGGTATTTCACTGGCCGGATTGCTGATGCTCACTTTCAATAATTTATCATCAGCCGGTGAAAATAATGATGTGGTGTTTCAGTACAGCTTTTTAACACTGGGTATAGTTACTGCGCTTTCTACACTGGTATTCAACCAACTCAAAGCTACCGACGGAGAAAAACTTTCCGGCAGGGGAGGATATGATTGAGTACAGGCATCTTACCTAAAAGAATTTCAGAATTTTTTAGGAACTTTTCCCGCTTTACAAATTCAGCAAAACATATATATGGCGCAAAAAATATATCAGGTCGATGCTTTCACCGATAAGATCTTTTCCGGAAATCCGGCTGCAGTTTGTCCGTTGGAGGAATGGCTGAGTGATGAGCTTATGCAAAAGATCGCCCTGGAAAATAACCTGGCAGAAACAGCCTTTTATGTAAAGCAGGATGATCAGGTTCATATCCGGTGGTTTACCCCTGCTATTGAAGTGGATCTTTGTGGCCACGCGACAATGGCAACCGCTTTCGTGATTTTTAATTTCGAAAACTTCACTGATGAAACCATCCGCTTTTATTCTCCAAGAAGTGGACCGCTAACGGTTACCCGTAACGATAATATGCTGACACTGAATTTTCCTACGGATGAATACCATGAAGTAGAGATCAGCCAGGAAATCCGCGATTGTTTCAATCTGCTACCTACCCAGGTTTACAAAGGCAAAACCGATTACCTCCTGATCTTTAATACGGAAGAGGATATTCTGAAGATTGATCCGGCGCTTGATGCAATAGCAAAGCTGGAGGCCCGTGGCGTGATCATCTCGGCCCCGGGGAATGAGGTTGATTTTGTATCGCGCTTTTTCGCCCCACAGTCTGGCGTAAACGAAGATCCTGTTACCGGTTCTGCCCATACCACACTGATCCCGTATTGTGCAAAGCGGTTGAATAAAACGGAACTGACCGCGATCCAGCGCTCAGCACGAACAGGGTATTTGAAGTGCCGTTATTTGAATCAGCGGGTCGACATCAGCGGGCAGGCCAGGCTGTATTTGCAGGGCGAAATTTATTTGGACTAATGTTTGGCCTTAAGTGGTAGTTGCGTTAATTATTACAATTGTCAATGTTGCTGACTGACCTGGGAAAAAAGGTTGATAAACAGATTTTCAGATCAGAATCCGTTGAAGCATTGAATAGAATTCCCACTGCTAAGGGCAAAACCTTTCATCAACGAATAGCGACTTTCGAAGCTTATATGAAGTTCGAGAGAATTACAGAGGGTTCAACATACTTTCCAAATTCCGGATTAGGCAAATGCAATGTTAATGTATTCGATTTAGTGATTTGAGTTGAATATGGGTGTCAACCAAAGTAGGTGTGCCCCAGAAACGTTGGAACAAGGCAGGCTTTTTTGCATAGCTGGCTTTACGTTATGATTCGTGTCCCATGCAAATATGTCTGACTTGGTGCGTCGGCTTAGCTCACTGTCAGCACTTTAGTACTTTCTTCCCCGAACTGGCTGATAATTCTTACTGCTATCCGTTGCCCTTTCCTGGTTACTTCTATCGGATGAGAAATGTGTCCGTATAGTCGGTCGAATGCTTCATCGTCAATTTCAATTTTCAGCGTCTTCTCTACTTTCTTTTTGGTGCTGTCTTTGGCTAAGTTGTTTAAGCCCTTTTTCCACTTTTCAAATTCTGCTTTGTCGCCGCCGCAAAAGAAAACCTGCTTTACTACAAAGTTGCTGCCGTCGTAATCTTCGTCCACCATCCAATAAGCAATGTCGTTTACGTTGCGCGGCTTTATCTCGTCCTTTATTGGGTCGTAGATGTCTAAGCCATTTATTTGAACAGCCACCTTTTCACCAATAGAAAATTTCTTTTGGCCATAAGGTGCGTCATCATCTATCATAATACCCTTAGAAGACGTAAAATTTCGTTCGTCAATTTCTTTTTTACTGAGTAAAGAGATATCCGGTTCACCAATGGTGACAAAACTGGCGGCTGATTTTGCCGGTTTCTTTTTCAGTCCTTCCTGTAACAGATCGTCGTGTATGCGTACTTTGTCTACTTTAAAGTTGCCCATGCTGGTAGTTTGGGTGCTGCCTTCTATGTCACTCTCAAAGCTGAAACCCAATATCACCAACCATTGTGCATCTCCACGAAGCCGGCATTCTTTGATGGCATCGTTCACCTGCTTTTTGCTGACGGTGCCGATTTTCGGACCGATGTGTATGTAAACTTTCTGCTCTCCTTTGTCGGTTAGGTAGAAGCCTTCTAAATGCAGAGCTTCACTGTTGAGCGATCGGATGTCTGGCTTTAAAACCACCATTTCATCTTTTCTGCCGTTTTTGATGCCTGCACTCACCAGGTGTTGTTTCACTACTTCTTCAAAGGCACTTTCTTCTTCATTTATCCTTACTTCATCGTCTAAATCTTCAGGGCTTACAGGCTCGAAATTTTGCAGCGTTTCAACTGTGAAGGGACCACTCACACGAAGTTTTTTATTATCCGGTTCCGGCTGGTCGAATAGGGTTTCTGTAGCAGGCGGTTCGTCGTTTGCTAAACTTTTTAAAGTGATGTGTGGAACCGTTTTGTATTTGAAACCTAAGCGAATGTCTCCACCTTGTTCATCGTACAAATTGTAGTAAGGAAACACAGCAGTCATTAACCGCTGTTTGGCAATGTTTAGCGCAATTCTACTAGTGTCTATCGTTATCCATCGCCTGCCCCATTGCTCAGCTACAAATGCAGTTGTGCCGCTGCCACAGGTTGGGTCTAATACTAAATCGCCTGGGTCGGTGGTCATTAGAAGGCATCTTTTTATTATTTCTACTGAAGTTTGAACAACGTATAATTTGTCTGAAGTAAATCCGCTAATCACGGTATCCTCCCAAAAGTTTGTAATTGGTTGGATAGGAAAATCATTCTCAAACCTTTTATAATACAAGTTATTCTGGGCGAACCAAATTCTATTCTTTTCAGCCAATCGCTTCAAGCCTGCTAAAGAGGTTTTCCATGAGCCGGCTTTAAGCCTGTATTCTTTACCTTCCCATGAAAATCTTGTTTCGGGAGTATCCCCGGGTCCTGATTGGGATGTTAAGTTGTCAATTCGAAATCTCTCTCCTGTTTGCAATAAAGCTTCATCCTCTAAGTTATCGGAAGTTAGTTTTACGATTGTTCCATCTTTTTTTTGGAAATAACGATATGCAGTATCTAGGTATTCACCTTTCCTCCCTTTGTATAACTGACGATATTTAATAGATAATTTACTTTTGGCATACCAAATAAGAATGTCATATTGTGGAGCCAAAAGAGAAGTTGTTTGACCAGACGTTTTTAAGAAAACGATTTCGCTAATAAAATTTTCACTCCCAAAAACTTCATCCATTATACTTCTCACTAAGTGAACATTTTCATCGCTAATTTGAATGAAACAAGAGCCACTTTCCGTTAGTAACTCTTTAGCAATAAGCAATCTATCTCGCAAATAAGATAAGTACGAATGAATACCCAATTCCCAGGTATCTCTAAATGCTTTTATCTGTTCTGGTTCACCTGTTAATGCATCATCATTTCCGTCTTTTACATCACGGTTATTTAATTTTATTTGCCAATTACCACTGTATTTAATTCCGTAAGGTGGATCGACGAAAATAGTTTGCACCTGTCCTGCCATTCCTTCACGTTCCAGCAAGCTTGCCATCACCAAGTGGCTGTCGCCCTGTATCAGGCGGTTTGTCCATCCATCGCTGTGTTGGTAATATTCGCTTACTTTTTCTATTTCATCTTTCTCCAAAGCATTGCCAAACAGTTCGTTTACGCTGAACAAATCCATCTGGCTGTTTGGGGTTTCAGTTACACGGTATAAATTCTTTATCAGTGTTTCAGGGGCAATATGCTCATGGCGGTACAGGCTGCGGATATCCACACGCAGTAAATCA
>JAEYRC010000023.1 GCA_023409675.1 Bacteroidota bacterium | reverse complement strand
AATCCATCCCTCCGGTAGAATGTTTGCGTAACCAATTCACGATATGTTATGGTATGGTAAAACTAACACAAGCCTTTTTCCTAACCCTGATTGTTTAACTGCAATCAAACCGTTTTTTTCTTCCTGTTTGCCCACAAAACCTCAGCACCAACAATCCTAGCCAGCTCTGCTCAAAAAAATATCCGCAATCACAAAAATGGCGAAAGCCAGACTGGCAAACCCGTTGGCAGTCATAAATGCTCGGTTTACCCGACGTAGATCGTTGGGGGAAACTATATAATGCTGATAGATCAGCATGGCAGAATATAGTACAAAGCCAATCCAGTAGGCCGTTCCAAAATTTCCCAGGTATCCTGCTACAGCCAGACTCAATGCGCTGACAATATGTAACAGTTCCGATACCCGCAGTGCACCGGCTTTGCCAAACTTAACGGGAATAGAATTCAACTGATGTTCCCGGTCGAATTCCTCATCCTGCAAAGCATATATAATATCAAAACCACTCACCCAGCAGATTACCGAAATACTAAACAGCACCGGAATTAAAGAAAATACACCCGTTACAGCAAGATAAGCCCCGATAGGCGCGAGTGAAAGCCCAAGTCCAAGTACCAGGTGGCAAAGCGCAGTAAATCGCTTGGTGTAACTATAGAAAAGGATGACAAATAAAGCTATCGGGGACAAATAAAAGCATACCGGATTGATAAACCATGCGGAAAGCACAAAGGCTACAGCGTTGATGATGGTAAAGATCAGCGCGTTCTTTTTAGAAATTTTTCCGGACGGTATTTCCCGGATTGCGGTCCGTGGGTTTTTAGCATCCCAGGCGGCATCAAGATAGCGGTTAAAGGCCATTGCGGCACTGCGCGCAAAAACCATACACAATACCACAAATACAAAGCGTATAACCATCTCCTGCATAGTGGTCGGAGCATAATACAGTTCCTGGGGTGTGAAACGGGAAACCGGAGCTATGCCGCGAATAAAGCCCGCATCCAGGCATCCCAGAAAAAAACCAATAAGGGCAAATGGAAAGGCAAAAATGGTATGGGCAAAAGTGACCAGCCCCAGGTAATTTTTAATGGTTTTCATTCCGGATAATTTGGTTCTCCTTGATGGATGGTTGGAAAAGTTTGAAGCATTCCCATAAAACGATTCCCGCCGCAACAGAAACATTCAGCGAATGTTTCATACCCGCCTGGGGTATCTCGATAATACCCCGGCAATTGGGCAGCAGTGCAGGGTCTACTCCGGAGACTTCATTGCCGAATATGAGCGCTATTTTTTGCTCCTCTATTTCCGGTAAAGATTCCGCAGACAGACTGGTTTCCGCCTGTTCTACCGCATAAACCGCATACCCCCGTTGCGTTAATACAGTCACTGCATCTTCCGTTTTAGGAAAATAGGTCCATGAAACCGTATCGGTAGCACCTAACGCTGTCTTATGAATATCCCGGTGGGGAGGCTGTGGCGTATAACCGCATAAATAGATTGCTTCGATCAGGAAGGCATCGGCCGACCGGAAGATGCTGCCGACATTATGCATGCTGCGGATATTGTCCAGAACAATGATCACCGGAGTTTTTTCTGCTTCGTGAAACTGGGTTACGGTTTTTCTGCCCAATTCATCCATGCTTAATTTTCGCATGGTGCAAAGGTAGTTTTGTACACGCAAATAATTGACTCCTTCAACTAATCAGTAATTCTTCCAAACCTATCCTCGGGCTCAGTTGAAAAATAAGGCATTGCTATCAGATTGTATTTCCGCTAAACAGCTTAAAACCGAAAGGTAATGGTTGAAGGATGGAGATATCAGGCCATTGGCTGGCGATATTGCCTAAATTCATCATTAAAACGTGTATATGACAGGTAATTTAGCCTCTGTGCTAAAAATGTTTGCCCCCTTTGCTGATGATGAGTTGAAGGTAATAGGGAACCATTTTAAGCTGAAAACTGTCCTTAAAAACGAAATCTTATTGCGGGAAGGTAGTGTCTGCAAACATTTCTATTTTATCCACATTGGCGGTATACGAACTTTTTTCACCGATATGAACGGACATGAAAAAACCAGGTATATCATGCTCAAAAATCATTTGGGTACCGCGCTGACCAGCTTTACTGCTCAGAAACCCTCTGTAGAATGTATTGAAGCATTTGAAGTAACTGAGCTTTCTGCTATTCATCACACCGATTTTTATCGCCTGATAAATGAGATGGAAAATTTCAGCAAATTCTATCAGCGGATACTGGAGATGGCTTATGCTTTTCAAAACCGTAAAATTGAACAGCGTGTGCGACTTACGGCTAAACAACGTTATGATCAGATTATGCAGGAAAGCCCGGAATTGATTCAACAGGTGTCTAACAGAATATTAGCTTCCTATCTGGATATCCGGGAAGAAACGCTCAGCAGGTTGAAATCTGGTTGAAGCGATTTTGACCTATGTCAAACAATAACTCGGGTTTATGATGGAGTTTTGTGTCGTTGTTATTGATAAATAATGAAGGTACAAAAGAACTTTGCTGCTGAAGGAGTGCTCAAGCTGATCATAAGACAACCGGAGGATCGGCTTTAGAACATATTAAACATCAATTTTATTAACTGAATTTTAAATGCACCAACCAACGATGAACAATGTTATACATGCATTCGAGACCGCCATCAACGAGCTGTTAGAAAATTGTGACAGCTTAAGTGAAGTTTTATTGAATAAAATTCCTTTTGAACATAGCTGGACTGCCGGACAAATTGGCGATCATCTTCTGAAATCGTATAATTCCTGGACTTTATTAAAAAGTGATACAGGTGATGCAAACCGACCTATTGATGAAAAATGCGCATCGCTTTCTTCGCTCTTCCTGAATTTCGACATTAAGATGAAAGCGGAGCCATCAGATTTTAATTATCCATCACAGGCTCCTATTGAAAAAGAGCTTTTGCTGAAGAATATCCTAAAAACGAGAGATGAAATTATCGGGTTCGCCCGGCACCATGACCTGGGCGTACTTTGTCTGGCCGCAGAATTTCCAGCTTTTGGCCACCTTACCCGCCTTGAATGGCTGCATTTTCATACTGTTCATACCTTAAGACATCTCCGGCAACTGAATAACTGCATATCATCGCTTAATGCAGCGTGATCGCTGAGCAATATTGTTATTAAAGTTTTTGAAGGATTTCCATCCAATCATTCGCGGTAAAAGTACCGGGCTTTCATGCTTAATGGTTGAGAATAACCCAAAGAATTGTTTACACAAATCGATATAATAATGAAAACATTTGTTCTGCTGTTCAGAATGGATATCACTGATCCGAAGAAGCAACCTTCTAAAAAACAAATGGAACAATACATGCGGCAATGGATGTTATGGATAAATGAAATTGAGGATAATGGCCAACTGGCCAATGGTGGAAATCATTTATCCAGAGAAGGACGGGTACTTAAACCCAAAGGTCAAATTACCCACAAGCCCTATACGGAAGATACTATGTCGGTAGCCGGGTATATCATCCTTACAGCGGATAATATAGATGAAGCCACAACTATTGCTTCGAAATGCCCCATATTGAATGGTGACCAGACGAGTGTGGAGATCAGAGAAACTGCGCTGCCAGGGATGTAGCTGTTAACATATTGATTGAAAATTAACCTTTTTGCAGAGCGCGTTGGTTGCACAGGTGAAGAGGTTTTTTTTCTGGGTTGAAACCGGAGAATATCCAATAAAAGCCCATTTATAGCATGCTGGCCGAAAATCAGGTATTCCTGAAATTCGCGCATAGAATCTCCGGATGCTGCAGAAATTATCGTCATTTTGTCAACATCGTGTAAAGCACCGCTACTACCCTGTTATAACACATCAAAAAGTTGCCTTGGGTTGAGTACATTTGTCCGGTTCAATAAAATATCAGGATTTGGCAAAAACTCAGCAGGAAACCCCATTAATGCAGCAACACCGGGCAATTAAACAGCGATTTCCCGATGCTATTTTGCTGTTCAGGGTGGGTGATTTTTATGAAACCTTCGGTCAGGATGCGATCATTGCTTCGGCGGTTCTGGGCATTACGCTCACCAAAAGAAACAATGGATCGGCGGCATCCAGTGAACTTGCCGGATTTCCCCATCATTCCCTGGATACCTATCTGCATAAACTGGTCAGGGCCGGGCATCGTGTAGCGATCTGCGATCAACTTGAAGACCCCAAACAGGCAAAGGGCATTGTTAAACGGGGTGTGACGGAACTGGTAACTCCGGGTATTGCCACTAATGAAAAATTACTGGAACATTCCCGCAATAATTTCCTGGCCGCGATTCATTTTACTGACAATCGCCTGGGCATAGCGTTTCTGGATATTACTACCGGAGAATTCTTTGTAGCTGAAGGGAACCAGGAATATATTGATAAGCTGTTGCAAACCCTGAATCCCGCCGAAATAATTTTCCAGCGCAATTTTCAGAAACACTTTAAAGAAGTTTTCGGAACCGGTTTTTATACCTATTCCCTGGAATCCTGGATCTTCGATTCTACATACGCTACGGATAGTCTGCTGAAACATTTTGAGACGCATTCGCTCAAAGGTTTTGGCATTGAAGATATGCAGGAAGGAATTATTGCCGCCGGTGCTATTCTGCATTACCTTAAAGATACCGAACATCCTAACCTGCAGCATATCACCGTAATTCAGCGTATCGACCGGGAGGAACACCTGTGGATGGATAAGTTCACCATTCGTAATCTTGAATTATTGGGTAGTGGAAATGATACTGGTCTGACCCTGCTTGGAGTACTCGATACTACCGTTTCACCCATGGGAGCCCGGCTGCTGAAGCGATGGATGCTGCTACCGCTCAACGACATGCACAAGATCAATGAACGGCTTAACCTGGTAGAATTTTTGATTCGTGAGGTAGATATCCGAACCAAACTGGTGCAGCATATCAAACAGTGCGGTGATATTGAACGGCTGGCCAGTAAAATTCCTGTAAAAAAGATCAATCCCCGTGAAGTGCTTCAATTGGCCAGGGGCTTACTTCATATTCAGGAGATCAGAACCCTGGTGGGAAATTCATCAAATGCGTACCTGCTGCGACTGGCAGATGCCCTGAATCCCTGTCACATGATCTGTCAGAAGATCCTTTCGGAGATCAATGAAAATCCGCCTGCAGTAATCAATAAAGGAAACGTAATTAAAGACGGGGTTCATTCAGAACTCGATGAATTACGCCAGATCGCTTCCGGAGGAAAACAATACCTGATCACGCTTCAGCAGAAAGAAGCGGAGGCAACCGGTATCACCACCCTCAAGATCGGGTTTAATAATGTTTTTGGATATTATCTTGAAGTTACCCATTCCCAGAAATCAAAAGTTCCGGAACGCTGGATTCGCAAACAAACCCTTGCCAATGCCGAGCGCTTTATAACGCCGGAACTGAAAGAATATGAGGATAAGATCATGGGTGCGGAGGAAAAGATTCTGGCCATTGAACAGGCTGTTTATGAGAAACTGTTACTCGAGCTACAGGATTATATTGCTCCCATACAGGTCAATGGAAATATATTGGCCTCACTCGATTGTCTGTGCGGCTTTGCGCAAAATGCGTTACAGCAAAAATATACCCGGCCGCAGCTTCATGATGGTATGGAATTGGAACTGAAAGATAGCCGGCATCCCGTTATCGAAAAGAACCTTCCCAGTGGAGAAAGTTATATTGCCAATGATATATCGCTTGATCCGCAATCGCAGCAGATCATAATTCTAACAGGGCCGAATATGAGTGGTAAGAGTGCCCTGCTCCGGCAAACTGCATTAATTACGCTGATGGCGCATATCGGCAGTTTTGTTCCGGCATCCCAGGCGAAAATTCCCCTGACCGACAAGATCTTTACGCGGGTAGGTGCCAGCGATAACCTCAGTGGGGGCGAATCAACATTTATGGTGGAGATGAATGAAACCGCCAGTATCATTAATAACATTTCCCCTCGGAGCCTGATCATCCTCGATGAGATCGGTCGGGGCACATCAACCTATGATGGAATTTCCATCGCCTGGAGCATTGCTGAATACCTGCACAATGCCCCACAGGCGCCCAAAACTTTTTTCGCCACGCACTACCATGAACTCAATGAACTGGAAAACAAATTACTTCGAATAAAGAATTTTCATATCACCAATAAAGAATCAGGTAATAAGATCATCTTCCTTAGAAAACTGGCACCCGGTGGAAGCACCCATAGCTTTGGAATTCATGTAGCGCGTATGGCGGGTATGCCACCGGCATTGATCCAGCGGGCAAATGAAATCTTAAAGCAACTGGAAGAAAAACATGGGGATGAATCTATTGGAGATCAGGTTAAGAAACTGAATGCGCCAAAAGTTCAGCTTTCTATTTTTGATGCCCATACAGAAACTTTTACGAACATCCGTACGATGCTGGAGAGTATTGATATCAACAGGCTTACACCGGTGGAGGCATTGATGAAGCTGAATGAGGTGAAGCGATTGCTGAATTAAGCAGATAAGCGCAGATAATAGCCATTGTATTATCTGCGCTCATCTGCATAAAATCTGTGAAATCTGCGGGAAATGTATTCTCTGCGGGAATTTGTATTTCTATTTAGAATTTAAACCCAACGCCCACCTTAACCGTTCTGTTATACGATTTCAGCATATTGTTGTTATCAACGGGTTGCAGGCCATGGTCGTATCCGGCATTAATAGAAAATCCATTTTCAAATTCATAACCGGCCCCACCTACCAGGGATATATCGGTACGATTAAACGCGCTGGTTACATCAAAATCCTTACGCAGCACATTTATTCCCAGCGCACCGGCCCGAACATCGAGGTTATTGTTAACCAGGTAAGAAACCTGAGGTCCGCCATAGACAAATAATCCTTCGGTTAATTTAACGTTCACCATCAGCGGAACATCTATATAATGTGATTGAAGATTAGCAGACGCGGTAGCATTCAGAAAATCATTTTTTCCAATCGCGAAATTACCTTTTAAAGAATACCCTTTTTGCGAATAATAAGCGCCAGATTCAATTGATACAATATCACTTACAGGAACCTGAACAAATCCCCCTGCATAAAAGCCGGTTCTGCTACGGGTTTCGGCATAGCCATCGGTAAGATCAATAAGATCGTTGAACGTATTGATGGTCTCGCCTTTCAGGCTGGAGTTGTTTACTCCTGCACGTATTCCAAAAGTTGTTTGCGCATTTACCGAAGCGAAGGAAAAAAGCATTACAGCCAGTGATACTACAGTAAAATTTTTCATAATTGATGGAACAGGGTTTTGATCAGCTCCTGCTCTATACTATGACTTCAGGCCGTAAAAATGTTTAGTGTAGGGTGTATAATAAATTGTTAAAGGAGTTTTTGCAAATTACTCATTTCGGGTATCGAATTAGTTATAGCGTCACCAGGTCAGTCTAATAATACTAATGAAAACGATATCAAACCACCCCTCTGTAACATATAAGCTATCGCAATAATCTGAAATAAAATTGAACCAAAATGTACCGGAAAGAATTTTGTTTATAGTATCGACTTAGTATGACTTAACTCGCCATCATACGCTTTTTTTGTAACAGTATTTAACCCCCATTTTAAATATAACACGAAACGTTGACCCCGAAATAACAGACAAATTTATTGGCCGACATTGGATGGCTCCCGATTCAATGTCAGAAAGTTTTTAATTTTTAATTTCCTAAACCCCATCATGCTTTCTCCACCGCATGCCCGCCAAAGGCATTGCGTAATGCGGCAACAAGTTTTGCAGAAAACGTATCTTCTTCCTGCGACCGGTAGCGCATCATCAGGGATAAGGCTATTACAGGAGTTGGAATATTCCGTTCTAACGCGGTCTCTACCATCCATTTGCCTTCGCCGGAAGAATGGATGATTCCGCGGATCGATTCGAGATCATTATCCTTTTTGAAAATATCAGCGCATAATTCCATCAGCCAGCCCCGGATAACCGAACCCGTGTTCCATAATTTGGCGAGTTCTTCATGATTGGTATCATACCCACTTTTCTGCATCATCTCAAACCCTTCAGCAATAGCTTGCATCATCCCGTATTCGATACCGTTATGCACCATCTTGGTAAAATGTCCACTGCCTGACGCGCCGCAATAGAGATAACCACCCTTCAGGCATACTGCTTTAAAATAGGCCTCGCAATGTGCAAAGGCTTCAGGATTACCTCCAACCATCGCGCATAAACCGTTCAACGCACCTGAAGTACCTCCGCTCGACCCGCAATCCAACAGGAAAATACCTTTTTGTTCAAGCATCGCCGCCCGGCGTATACTGTCTTTATAATGCGAATTTCCGCCATCTATTATAATATCATCCTTTGCTAAATGAGGCACCAATTGCCGGATCGTTTCTTCAACAGCCGCTCCGGCAGGAACCATCAGCCAGATGATCTTTCTTCCACTTAAACTATTAGCCAGCTCAGCTATAGAGCCGGTATTGGTAATCCCCTGCTCCGCGAGCTGCTGGCCTGCATCCGCAACAAGATCATAAACCGATAGTGATATATCATGGCTATAAAAATTCAGTGCAAGATTATACCCCATCTTACCCAGTCCGATTAATCCGATTTGCATAGCTACTATTTTAAAGCTGTAAAAATTCAGGTTCCAGGCGGCCATAAAGCCGCTTATATATGGAAAAGTTTTTCTGGTATACTTCAGCGTTAGTCTTGTCGGGATGTATTTCCTGCTGCACCGGAAAATACCGTTCATCTATTGTACCAAAGTCAGCGATATTTCCCAAAGCATGCCATCCCAGTAAGGCTGCACCATAGGCCGAAGCATCTGTCTTAAGCGCAATGGTCAGCTTCACGCCGAAAATATCCGCGAGTAGCTGCAACCATTCTGCTGATTGAATAAATCCACCACTAACGAATATCCGGCCTGCATTCCCATTGTTTTCCTGTATACTGTTGTATACGTCAAGAAGGGAGAAACAAATGCCTTCAACAATAGCCCGCATCATATGCTCAATACTATGCTGCGGACGGAGGCCCATGAAAACGCCTTTGGCAGCAGCATTCCATACCGGTGCGCGCTCGCCGTTTACATATGGAAGAAATATCAAACCAGCTGAACCCGGCGTGATCGTTTTTACACGGGCCATAAACATTCGCAGATCTTCTGCTGACTGAAATGGCTGTTTTATAAACTGCTCGCTGAACCATTTCAGTAAGCTGATGCCGTTATTGATGGGACCACCGCTAACCACGAATTCATTGCTTAGAATATAGGTAAAGGTGTTCTGCTGCTCGTCAACGCTGCGGTTTGTGGTGGTCATCCGAAGTGCACCACTCGTTCCGATGGTTAAAGCCTTATCGCCCGTGCGGACAGCACCACTGCCAGGATTGGCCAGACAACCGTCACTGGCCCCTGTTATAAACCTTGTATGGCGTGAAATGCCCAGTGTTTCCGCCATGGCCGGCAATAAACCGGATATTGAATACGTCGTTTCTACCGGCTCAGACAATTGACCGGCATGTATACCTGCAGCATCCAGCGCATCCTTACACCAGGTTTGGGTAAACAGGTCGAAAAGACCGGTGGCCGAAGCAATGGAATGATCAACGATATACTTTCCAAAGAGTTGATGAATAAAAAACTCTTTAATGCCAATATATTTTGCAGCGGATAAATAAACCTCAGGACAATATTCTTTCAGCCACATGATCTTACAAAGCGGCAGCATGGGATGAATGGGCGCTCCGGTGCACCGGAATATGCTATCGCCCTTTCCATTGTTTTTTAACTCCTGTGCATATTCTATGCTGCGCAGGTCGGCCCAGGTCATTACATTGGTTAATGGCCGGCCCTTATCATCAACCGCAATAAGGCTATGCATAGCCGAACTAAGGCAAATTCCTTTAAGCTCATGCGACCGGGTTTTTTCCAATATGGCCGATAATACACGGATAAAAATATCGAATAGTTTATGGGGATCCTGTTCATGATATCCTGCGGGTAAACCGGTTAAGCTCTCAGCAGGTAGTGAATATTCGGCAAGCATAACACCATCGGCTGACAGCGCGACTGCTTTTGTATTGGTGGTTCCCGTATCAATGCCAATGATGTATTCCATGATCAGGATTGGTGCTTTGTTTAATATTCAAATACCCGGTAACCCCAGGGTTCGAGGTTAAAGGTGGAAGCTAATTCAAACCTTTCCCGAATATTCGTAAAAATATTTTTAGGTGATCCGATCAACGCGGCATCTTTTATAGTAACCTGTTGTACCGAATCGGAAAGGTTGGTAATGACCAGCACCTGGAAACTGCCTTCCGCACGTATATATGAAAAGATATACCGGTCATCACCAAGTGATGTTCTCCGCCACGATGCACTTATGGCCATAGCTTTATTTCGCTTACGCAGTTCCAGCAAACGATTGTACAGGGATGCACGGGCATAATTGCCAAACTGGATGGGATCTTTTTCAAAAAATTCAATTTTCCGTAAAACGGGCTCTTCCTGGCCACTGTAGATCAGTGGTATTGCGCGTGGAAGCGTATGGGTTAGTACGGCAAAAGGCGCATGCTTCAAGCCGGGAAAAGTTCCATAATCGCTTTCATTCCAGCTGTTTTCGTCATGGTTACTGGTAAAATACATTCGTCCGTCGACAGTGCGGAACGCGGTGTCCTGTTGTTGTAACAAAGAATCCAGCGAAACCGCTGTAGCCTGCCCTGCGGCGATGCGTTTCATGGTATGGAAAAACGCCCATGGGTAGCTGGCGTCAAAACCGGCGCGGTGCAGTTCCGGGCTGTCCGCTTCCGCCAGCATAAATAAGGGTTTTATAGCCCTGAGTTGTGGAATGCTTTCCGTCCAGAAATCTAACGGAACTTCTGCGGCTATATCTACCCGGTAGCCATCGATACCCGTTTCCCTGATCCAGTACTTCATCGCTGCCCGCATACTGTCGCGCATCTGGAGGTTAGCATAATCGAGTTCGCGGGTATCGCTCCAGTCATACGCATACTGTGGTTCACCTTCCGCATTCCGAACATAAAACTCCGGATGCTTTTCCAGCCAGGCATGATCGGCGCCGGTATGGTTCGGAACCCAGTCGATTATCACTTTAAATCCCAATTGATGTGCTGAATGTACTAGTGATTTAAAGTCCTGCATCGACCCGAACTCGGGATTAACGGAATAATAATCCGCAACAGCATAGTAACTGCCCAGGGTTCCTTTCCGGTCTGTTTTACTGATAGGATGTATGGGCATGAACCATAATATTTCAACACCCATCTTCTTCAGCCGGGTAAGGTGCGTGGCAAATGCAGTGAATGTGCCCTCACGTGTATACTGCCGAATGTTCACTTCATATACATTCGATCGCCTGACCCAGTCTGGTGTGGTGTATGCAGAGTATGCGGCAGGTTTTTTTTCAGGATTATCTGGTGAGGAGCACGCACTAATAAAGAGAAGAAACAAAATAAGCCAGCGAAAACTGTGCTGATGGCGACCTGTCATCAAAATAATTTTAGGGGTCAGCCGGATCAATTCTACTGAAACTTTATTACCGCGTTCCGGTTCCTGACTAAATGGGTTTGATTCAGGAAATATACGTTTTTTTTACCGGTCAATGGTTTAGTCCTGGCGGGTAATCTTTTCAATCTGCTCCACCACGGTATCAATTTCTTCCCGGGTATTGTGTTTGCAAAATGAAAACCGGACGGTGACCTGGTTGGGATTATTATTCACCTCCCGAATTACATGTGAGCCCTGATTGGCGCCACTGGTACAGGCACTGCCGCCACTGACACAAATATTATTGATGTCGAGGTTGAACAGAATCATCTCTGTTTTTTCCGTTTTAGGAAAGGAGGCGCTTAATACGGTATACAAGCTTCTGCCCAACGGATCGCCATTGAAATGAACGCCTTCAATCCTGTCTTTTAAGCGATCCATAAGATAGCGTTTCAATGAGCCGATATACTCCTTATCGGCTTCGTAGTTTTCGGTTGCCAGTTCCAGGGCGCGTGCAAACCCAACAATTCCATAAACGTTTTCAGTGCCCGCGCGCATATTTCTTTCCTGTGATCCGCCATGTATATAAGGATGGATCTGAATGTTTTCATTCACATACAATATTCCCACACCTTTTGGGCCGTGAAACTTATGGCCGGCACCCGTTATGAAATGTACCGGCGTATTGCGCAGATCAAAAGGAAAATGCCCCACGGTTTGAACCGTATCGGAATGGAATATCGCACCATGCTGAATACATAATGCACCAATGGCGTGAATATCACTGATATTGCCGATCTCATTATTGGCATGCATCAGCGATACCAGGGTTTTTTCTTTTGAAGACGCTAACCTGTTACGCAGGTCATCAAGATCAATATGACCGTCGGGCAAAAGGTTGACCTGTTCAACCTGTATTCCTGCACTGCAGGACATATGTTCAACCGTATGCAATGTGGCATGATGCTCTATCGGAGAAGAAATTATTCGGGTACAACCGAGGTCGTGAATTGCGGCCTGGATCGCGGTGTTGGAACTTTCTGTTCCCCCGGAAGTGAAAAATATTTCAGAGGGATTGGCATTGAGAATTTTTGCAACGGATTTGCGGGCACTTTCAATGGCCATGCGGCATTCCCGGCCATAAGAGTATATAGAAGACGGATTTCCAAATTTTTCTGTTAAATAGGGCATCATCGCTTCGAGTACCAGAGGATCCAGCGCTGTGGTAGCCGCATTGTCGAAATAAATTCTTTCCATAATCCTGGGGTGGATACCGATCAGTGCGAAGCAACTATAGCTTCATGACAGCATGCTGTTGAACATCTGCTCTATCGCGCACGCGATCTTAGATCAACATACTTGATTTTAAAATTTATGGTTCTACCGAAATTCTTTAATATCCTGCATCAGCCGCTGGGCAATATTATTTGCAGTTGTCTCAAAATTGCTTTCAGCGTATATCCGTATGATGGGTTCAGTATTGGATGTACGCAAATGAACCCAGTCTGCATCAAATTCGATCTTCAGCCCGTCTTCCGTATTAATGGGTTGTTTTTTATACTTTGATATGATCTTATCGAAAATATCCTGCACATTGATATTCTACTCCAGCTCAATTTTATTCTTGGAAATAAAATAATCGGGATAACGCGCGCGAAAGGATTTCATACCATTTTTATGCAATGAAAGCGCGCTTAAAAATAGTCCGATACCGATCAGCGCATCCCGGCCATAGTGAAAATCGGGAACAATAATTCCACCATTCCCTTCTCCGCCAATAACCGCGCTGACTTCTTTCATCCGGTTAACGACATTCACCTCCCCTACAGCAGAAGGATAATATTCGCCGCCATGTTTTAAGGTGATCTCTTTCAGCGCCTTGGTGCTGCTCATATTACTTACCGTATTGCCTTTCTTACGGCTCAGTACATAATCCGCAACCGCTACAAGCGTATATTCTTCACCGAACATACTGCCATCCTCACAAACAAAACATAAACGGTCAACATCCGGATCTACGGCAATGCCCAGGTCAGCATTATGCTTACGCACGGCCGCACTCAGCTCAGACAGGTTTTCCGGAAGTGGTTCGGGATTGTGCGCGAATTTTCCTGTGACCTCTTCATTTAAGACGATAATATTCTCTATTCCCAATGCTCTTAGCATCGGTGGTACGAATAGCGCACCGGTAGAATTGATAACATCGACTACTACAGTGAAATTTTTGGCGGCAATCGCTTCCGCATCTACCAAAGGATAATCTACAACTGCCTGAATATGCTCTGCCAGGTAATCGCGATCGCTGATAACAGTGCCTATCTTATCAACAGGTGCAAAGG
>JAEYRC010000391.1 GCA_023409675.1 Bacteroidota bacterium | reverse complement strand
AATTGAATTCATCAAAACCCATGGTTCTGCCAAGTTTCTGGCTGAAGCTATTCCCAAACTATTCAGCGAAGAAAGCAGGAAAGAGCAACCCCAGCTCATTGAAGAAATGACCCGCCGGTTCAGCAATTTTAATCCGGAGGCACTCATAGCCTATTATGAGGCGATGATAAAACGTCCCGACCGTTCAGCCATTTTACAAATTGCAAAGGTTCCTGTGTTATTTATCGCGGGAAAATATGACGAAACGATCCCGTTGGAGAACATGTTAAAGCTGGTAAGTTTACCCGAATTTTCATACATTCACATCTGTAACCATTCCGGACATATGGGAATGTTAGAGGAACCTGCATTTTGCAATCGTACCATTGAAAAATACCTTAGCGAGATCTGATCCTGCTGCCTTTCCGCTCCGTGTACCAT
Source organism: Bacteroidota bacterium (assembly GCA_023409675.1). Classification (GTDB taxonomy): domain Bacteria; phylum Bacteroidota; class Bacteroidia; order Chitinophagales; family Chitinophagaceae; genus Flavitalea. The sequence continues at coordinate 4,746 of JAEYRC010000391.1, read as the reverse complement.
GTATGAAGAAACCCCTGATCATACTCCTGCTGCTGGTTGGAAGTTGCCTGGCTGTTCGCGCAGCCCATATAAAGGGCGGGGAGATGTTCTATGAATACCTGGGCGAAGGAGCCAACAATACCTCGCGGTATAAGATCTCCCTCAAATTATACCTCGATTGCGGAGCAACCAGTCCGGGTCAGCTCGATCCAACAGTAAACATCACCATTTTCGATAAAGGAACCTTCCAGGCCATACGAACAGTTTCAGCCCAGCTTGCGTCGGAGAATTTTCTCCGGTTTGATCCGGCCTCAAATCCCTGCATTGGTAATCCCCCGCTTGACGTCTGTTACCGGGTGCGCACCTATAGTATTGAACTGGCGTTGCCCAACAACACGGATGGCTATACGCTGGCCTTTCAGCGTTGTTGCCGGATCATCAACATTCAGAACCTGATGGCGCCGAGCAACAGCTATGGCGCAACGTATACCACCGACATTCCCGGAACAGATGTGGTTCCGGATGGGTTTAAAAATTCCGGACCTACCTTCAATACCAAAGACGACGCCAACGCCATTTGCCGGAACAGTAATTTCACCTTCAGCTTTGCGGCCACACAGCCCGATCCCGAAGACCGGCTGGTGTACCGTCTTTGCAGTGGCTATATCGGAGCATCACAGAATGAACCCAGTCCGGCTACATCTTCCAACCCTCCCTATACCAACCTGAGCTATAATGCCGGCTTTTCGGGTGGATCACCCTTAGGCCCTACGGTAACCATTGATTCCATTACCGGTATTATTTCAGGGGTAGCGCCCGAGCGGATTGGGCAATATGTGATTACCGCCTGCGCTTATGAATACCGCGATAATAAGTTGATAAATGTTCACCGGAAAGACATCCATATAGCTGTATCGGATTGTGTACCCTTACAGGCCCTGTTAAAACCAAATTACTCCTTCTGCGACGACTTCAACGTAAGTTTCAGCAACCTGCAGGTTAACCCTCCGGGATCAGTCTATACCTGGGATTTTGGTGACGGCTCCGATCCGGTGGTCACCACCGATCCTATGGGAAGAATTCAGCACCGCTATGCCGATGCAGGTTCCTATACCGTTAAGGTGAAAGTGGTGTTGCAGGGACAATGTGAAGATGAAACCACCGCTATCGCGAATGTATATCCGGGATTTTTTCCCGGTTTCACGGCCATCGGTTCCTGCCTGTATACACCATTCGAATTCAGGGATACCACCAAAACACGCTTTGGTGTGGTATCGAAATGGAACTGGAATTTTGGTGATGAAACCACGCTTGCAGACTCGGGCAAAGCTAAAAACCACGATTACCTCTACAATAGTTTAGGCCTCAAACGGGTACAATTTATTGTGGAGAGCGATAAGGGCTGTATCGACACCGTTTACCAGGATATTGAAGTACGCGATCGCCCCCTGATGAGTCTGCCCTTCCGCGATACGCTGATCTGCAGTATTGATTCACTCCGCCTGGGAATCATCGGCAATGGAATTATTTCCTGGTCGCCAAACGTATTCATCGATAACCCCAACACCGCTAACCCCTGGGTTTTTCCGAAAACCACCACCACCTACCGGGTAAACCTGAACGAAAATGGTTGTGTCAGTAGTGATTCCATCCTGGTTCGGGTTGTGGATTTCGTTACGCTGAATGCCGGTCCGGATACGACGATCTGCGCTGGGGATTCGGTTTTTCTGACGCCCTCCGGCAATGGATTGCAGTACTCCTGGAGCCCTTCGAATGTTATTGCCGATCCGCTGTTACGTAATCCGCTGGTGTTCCCTGCCACATCGACCGTATTCAGGGTGGATGCTTCGATCGGTAAATGTACCGCCAGTGATGTGATCAGGGTTAATACCGTTCCCTATCCTATTGCAGATGCGGGCAACGATACCATCATATGCTACAACACGCCGGCACTGCTGAAGGGAGCCATTACCGCATCGCGCTTTACCTGGTCACCAACGGCTTCCCTGCAAAATGCTTCTACCCTTCAACCATTAGCGCTACCGGAGCAATCGACCGTGTATACACTAACGGTTTACGATACCCTGGGATGCCCCAAACCCGCATTTGACACCGTTCGGATTACCGTACGGGAAAAAATTACCGCATTTGCCGGTAATGATACCGCTATCGTAGCCGGACAACCGCTTTTACTCAGTGGCACCGGAGCTGAACTTTTCCGCTGGGATCCGCCGCTGCACCTGGATATGCCTGATTCGCGCACGCCAACAGCCCTGCTCGACAATGATATGACCTATACCCTGCGCGCGTTTACAGCAGAAGGTTGTTTTTCTGTGGATACTATAAACATCCGGGTATTTAAAACCCAGCCCGACATATTCGTACCCAACGCCTTTACGCCCGACGGCTTCAATAAAGTACTCAAACCCATTACCCCCGGCATCGAGCGTCTGCATTATTTCAGAATCTATAACCGCTGGGGCCAGCTTGTTTTCAGTACAACGGAAAGCGGACCGGGATGGGATGGCAGGCATCAGGGTAAACTCCAGGATAGTGGAACCTATGTGTGGATGGTCAGCGGAACCGATTTTACCGGCAAGGTGATAACCAGGAAAGGAACATCTATCCTCATCCGTTAAATTCAGGTATTATGAAAAAAATCGTCTTTATTACCGGCGCGTCGGCCGGATTCGGAAAAGCCATAGCTGAAAAATTCGCCGCGGCCTCCTATAATATTATTCTGAATGGCCGGCGGGAAGAACGGCTTATTGAACTGAAGAAAGTGCTGGAAACCCAATATGGAGTTGATGTGCTTACGTTTGCTTTTGACGTAAGGGATAAGGCAGCCGTTAATGCCGCGATAGCCTCACTTCCCGGGCCATGGCGGCAGGTTGATATCCTGGTCAACAATGCCGGGCTGGCGCTCGGCCGCGATTTTTTTGATGATGCCCATATCGAAGACTGGGAAACCATGATCGATACCAATGTTAAAGGTCTGCTGTATGTAACCAAAGCGGTTTTGCCGCAAATGACTGAACGGAAATCAGGGCACATCATAAATATCGGTTCGATTTCCGGGAAAGAGGTTTATGAAAAAGGAAATGTGTACTGTGCAACAAAACATGCTGTTGATGCCCTCTCCAAATCGATGCGCATCGATCTGCTCCGCTATGGCATAAAGGTGACGGCCATTCACCCCGGAGCCGCTGAAACAGAGTTTTCCATGGTCAGGTTCAAGGGTGATCCCCAGGCTGCCGCCAGGGTTTATGAAGGCTATACACCGCTTTCCGCCGAAGATATTGCCGATGCCGTATTTTACTGCAGTACGCTGCCCGCGCATGTGTGCATCAATGATCTGGTGATTACCGCTACTGCCCAGGCCAACTCCTTCCACCTGCACCGGAATAATAGCTGAACCACACAATTTTCCGTCAGAAAAAGAGTTGTTTATACATTGTGAAAACTCATACTTCTGCCTTGAATTAAAGGCAGGAATGATTATTTTTACATACCCTGATCCGACACCTATAAAAAACGAAAACTACCATGCGTTTATCGCGTTTACCTATATTGCTGTGTTTTATTCTCTCTTTCCCTGTCTTTTTATCGGCACAAACCATTCGTCAGCAGGAATGTAATACTGATGCGTATCAGCAATCTATCGATAGCCTGAAGCAGCTTTATGCCAGCCAGGGCTACAGTGTGCTGCGGGAAGCATCTATGCAAATGGAAAGTGAATATGAAATGCCGATCGTGCTACCCATGAGCCAGGGCGGTTGGTATCAGTTTGTTTTTATCGGCGACCCTACCTCACGCTTATACGAGGTGCGGATGTATGATTATAATGAGCGCCAGGTGGTGTATAAAAAAAATCAATGGGGTGATGTCGACGGCAATATTATTAGTTATTCCTATATCCCCCAGTTCTCCGAATATCATATGATTAAGCCGGTGCAGGTGAATAAGAAAAAGAAGAAGCTCTGTGGTTATGTGTTGTTGCTGAAGAAAACGAGTTAAATACATTTCCGCTTTTTTTTAATACATTTCCCGCAGATTGCGCTGATTTTGAGCGGATTAGGGCAGATTTTTTAAATACATTTCCAGCTTTTTTCTAATACATTTCCCGCAGATTAGCGCAGATTTTTTAGCTGAGTTTTTGGCTAATGCGCCTTATGTGCATTATGCTCCTATTTTAATTAATACTTATTGGGCGAGTGATATCCTGATCTGCATACCTGCACGGGTGGTGGTGATGGGGGGAGCGGTAGAGATTTTAGGTTCTACGCGCCGTTGCTCGAAATAGAGGCGGATGTTTACCCGGTTGCTGATCACATAATCGATCGTTGGGTTGATGAAGATTACTTTCTGACCGGCAGTAGGCAGCGCCTGAAGCTGGTCGAGACGGCTGTTGGCCGTGGCATCATCACGGATACTAAGGTCGAGCCGGAAAGAAGCATCATTTTCCAGTGGTTTACCTTTCCATTTAAGAAAAGAAAATGCTCCGCGCTGCCGGTAGCCGGCGCCTATGGTAAATTCTGTTGACCGGGCTTCCGACAACTGGAAATCCACCAGGCTCAGGCTGAGGGTTCTTGACTTACGATATTCAAAGCGGGCAGTCAACTGATTGGTGAACTGCATATCCAGGTCTATCAATGGCGCGAACTGTTCGGAAATCGAAATATTCGGAACCAGGAAATAGGGAACGAAATTTCCGGTCAGGGTATCGATAAAGCCGGGATAATTCACCCGGAACGGATCTTCAAACAG
>JAEYRC010000388.1 GCA_023409675.1 Bacteroidota bacterium | reverse complement strand
GCCCGGGTGACGCCCAAACCCCTGTTTTCCATTCCGCATTTCAGGGGTGCAGTAGTTGCCCAGTTTTTCTATGTTGCCGCGCAGGTTGGGGTTGCAGCCCTGTTTATCATTTATTGCACGGAACAATCGCTTCAAATCAGTAACGCGGATGCCGCTTACCTGCTTTCGGTCGCACTGCTGGTCTTCACCATCGGCAGGTTTGTGGGCACCGCACTTTTACGCCGTTTTGCCGCCCCGCAATTGCTTACGCTCTTCGCATGGATCAATATGTTGTTATGCCTGGTGGTGATGTTCGGGTCAGGTTGGTTATCGATCTATTCCTTAATAGCTATCTTCTTTTTCGAATCGATCATGTTTCCAACCATTTTCGCGCTGGGGTTGAAAGGACTTGGAACACATACCAAAAAGGGATCCTCATTCCTGATCATGGCGATAGTCGGCGGAGCCATCATGCCCTATGCCATGGGATTGATGGCCGACTCCTGGTCCACAGCCACTTCCTACAGCATTCCACTGCTGTGCTTTGTGGTGGTAGCCTGGTATGGCATGCGTGGTCACCAGATCAGGCAGGAACGTGTTAGGCCAGGTGAGTAAAACGAATAATACGGTTACAGGAGAATAGTGAACGGCAATCCAACCAACTTTCCGTAGCGTAAAGATGTTATCTACTGTTTGAAACAGAAATATTCCTGGTAGCGCAGTTTCTTTTCCTGCGACTGACATTGCGGAGAAGAAACGCCGCATCTACCACCACTAAACAATAATCCCCAAACCGTAATGCGGCTTGTAATTGTAAAAGGTTTTACCGGTCTTGCGGGCGATGTCATGAACCGCTCGCTTAACATCGGGAAAGCTTTCCGTGTCGTGAAAGATCGTGCAGTCACTGTGCTGCGCGCTCCATAACCCGCAGGCATAGGTGTGCTCGTAGGTATGCACGATATCTACATGAATGAGGTTATAATGATCCGTGTCTTTAGCAATCCAGTCGCGGTAATCCGAGCGGATCAGTTCAATATTCGGATATGCAGCCAGTGAGGCCCGGGTCTGATCATAATGATCGCCCTTGTGCGCGGTATGAATATCACCCATAAAGGTATCTATGCCTTTGACCGACTTGAAATAGTTGGAAAAGGTTACCGCTGAATAGCCAAATTCAACCCCGAATTCCAGGCATTTGTCCGTTTTTAACCCAAAGCGCTCAATTATATCGGCAATGATCAGGTCATGCCCCTTCCAGGCTGAATTGATATTGAGTGTCTTAGCCGGCTGTTCCAGCTTAGCGGGTATATACGGTTGAATATTTCTCAGGAACAAGCTGTTCGCCAGTCTTTTCAGGGTCTTTGACATTGATGGTTGATCTTATGGTAAGCCGCAAATCTAAGCCGCCGCCGGATTTTATCCATGTTTTATTTTTCTTCCACAGTTGGATCAGTATCTATTGAAATCGATGGGGTGGCTTTGGCCAGGAAAGGTTTCAACAGATCAATGGGAACCGGGAATATGGTGGTGGAATTGTTTTCTCCGGCAATTTCCTTAAGCGTCTGAAGATAGCGGAGCGTCAGCGCACTGGGTTGTTCACCAAGTATCTGGGCTGCATCTGCCAGCCGCTGGGAGGCCTGGAATTCCCCTTCGGCAGCAATCACCTTACTTCTACGTTCACGTTCAGCCTCTGCCTGCCTTGCCATGGCCCGTTGCATTTCCTGTGGCAGGTCTATTTGCTTTACCTCCACATTAGACACCTTAACGCCCCAGGGTTCTGTTTGCGCGTCAATGATCTGCTGCAGGCGGTGATTGATGGTTTCCCGTTTGGATAGAATATCATCCAGTTCACTTTGTCCCAGCACACTGCGCAGCGTGGTCTGCGAAAGCTGCGAAGTGGCTACCAGGTAATTCTCCACTTCCACTATGGCTTTCTGTGGCTGAATAACCCTGAAATAAACCACCGCGTTAACTTTGATGGATACGTTATCATGGGTAATCACATCCTGAGGGGGAACATCCAGTACAACAGTACGCAGACTAACCCGCACCATTTTATCGATTACCGGAACGAGCAGGATTAGTCCGGGGCCTTTGATATTCACCAGCCGGCCAAGCCTGAAGATCACGCCGCGCTCATATTCGCGGAGAATATGGATGGCGCTGCTCAGAATCAAACCAACAAATACAACAATAACAATCAGAAAAAAGGGGATCTGTTCCATAATTATTTATTTTATCTAATCCGAATTTCAAAACTCGTTTATGCCATTCCGTTATCCTCTACCGGTTCTACCAGCAAGGTCAGATCCTGCACTTTTAACACTTTTACTTCCTTGCCCTGTTCAATATCTCCTTTAACAGACCTGGCCGTCCATAATTCGCCATGAAGTTTCACCGTACCCGACGGTGTCAGCGGTGTTGTGGTAATGCCCACCGAGCCAAGCATCGATTCAACCCCTGAAAACGGAGTTGATTTTTGCGCTTTTAAGCCAATCCCTATCACCGTAATGAAAAATAAAGCGGTGAGTATGGTAGCCGGAATGATCACGCCCAGGGATATCTGTACAACTTCCCATGGAGAACCGGAACGGATAAGCATAACCGAACCTAAAAATAAGGAGATCACTCCACCTATCGTTAACATGCCGTAACTGGTTACCTTTATTTCAAGTAAAAATAGGATAATCGCGAATATGATCAGTGCCAGTCCGGCCATATTTACTGGCAGGGTATGCATGGAATAAAACGCCAGAATCAGGCTGATCACTCCGGCGATACCGGGCACCATGGCACCGGGATTATACAATTCGAACAGAATTCCATAGAACCCTACCATCATCAGAATATAAGCGATATTGGGATCACTGATCTTATCCAATAGTTTCTCCCAAAAACTCATTTCCTTGCGCACAATATCCGCTGTTGCGGTACTCAGCGTATGGGTTCCCGATTGCATCCGGATCGTCTTGCCCTCAAGTTTCGTTAACAGCTCACGCTCACTGGCTGCTACCAGATCAATAACATTATTTTCTAACGCTTCCTCTTCCGAAAGGGATACACTGCTGCGAACAGCCTGTTCTGCCCAGTCGAAGTTCCTGTTGCGTTTACGGGCAATCGCCCTGATGAAGGCTGCAGCATCATTGGTTGTTTTTTCATTCATCACCGTATCGGTTATACCACCCTGCGCGCTTACGGGATGAGCCGCTCCGATATTGGTACCGGGTGCCATAGCGGCAACATGCGCGGCCATGGTAATGAATACACCTGCTGAGCCGGCATGGGCACCTCCCGGGGCAACATATACCACTACCGGAACCCGGGCTTCAAGAATATCGCCTACGATCACCCGGGTCGATTTCAACAATCCTCCCGGAGTATTGAGGTGAATCAGCAGGCAGGTGGCCCCACTCTCCTCTGCTTCCTGAATGCCGCTTTTAACGAAGGCGGCCGCGGGTGGATGAATCGGACCGTCTATTTTAATGGAAATGACCTTTTGGGCATTCAGCGTAGTTGCCCAAAAGCAGCCTAACAAAAAAATATACCGGATAATCCCTTTCATGTATAAAGGAAGATAAGATTTTATGTTGAACCATTGAAATGATTATTGTATATTTAAGTAGACAAAATACACTGCAGAATATTGCTTCCGTCCCTACGTAAAAAGAAGATTTTCTGCAGATCAGGTACAGGATTGGGAAATACAGGTGGTGGTTAACAAACGCTGATCGTTAACCGTATTTGCCCAATCGCCAAATCAGTTGGCAACATATGCAGCATCGAATGTTTTTGTGTTGCAATCACCAAACCCTATGATCCGATAAATCCATTCCGACAGGCTTTATTCCATCGCACCGGTACGTACAGACTTCACTTTTCAGTCACATGAAGAAATTACTTCTTTCTTTAATGCTAACTGCCGTATGCTGTTTTACGGTGCGCGCTGATCATATCACCGGTGGGGAGATGTATTACAATTACCTCAACTTTGCCAACGGTCAGCATACCTATAAGGTGTTCATTAAATTGTTCATGACCTGTAATGACGACAGGCGCTTTAATGATCCGGCCATAATATCTGTTTTCAGTAAAGCAAATTTCAGCCGGGTGAGCGACATTAATGCTCCGCTGATGCGGGAAGAGCGACTGGAGATGAATTACCAGGATCCGTGTATTACTGATCCTCCCCGGATTTGTTATAGAGTGGGTTATTATGAATTCAATGTTTCTGTTCCTCCTTCCGCTGAAGGATTTATTATTTCCATGCAGGTGGTATTCAGGATCAATGGTATTTCGAATTTCATTCCAAACTACAATAATGTTGGGGCAACGTATATCAGCGAGTTGCCCGGCAACAGTCAGCTTAACGAGGCCATGGTGAATACCAGCGCGCGCTTTACCGGTAATGACCTGGTGGTGATCTGCGCCAATAATTCTTTTACCTATGATTTTGGAGCAACCGATCCCGATGGTGATGAATTGCGGTATTCTTTCTGTTCGGCATACCAGGGCGGATCCGGCGGTTTTGGAAACAATCCCCAGCCACCACAGCCACCTCCTTACGAATCGGTACCCTACAATACGGAATTCGCTGCTACCAGTCCGCTGGGCAACAATGTACGGATCGATCCCAAAACCGGGGTAATCACCGGCCTTGCACCGGCATCGGGCATTTATGTGGTAACGGTTTGTGTTCAGGAGATCCGCAATGGCGTGGTCATCGCTACCCAACGAAAAGATCTTCAGATCAACATCACTTCCTGCTCCATCGCTTCGGCATCCCTACAGCCCGAATACCTGCTGTGTAAGGAATCCACTTCTATATCCATTACCAACATGTCGAACAGCAGCCTGATCAAATCCTATCACTGGACTTTCTTCAACGCCGCGGGCGAGCCTTTGCATGCCGCCGAAAGCCGCAATGTTGATTACACTTTTGCCGATACCGGAGTGTATAAAGTGCGTTTAAGCATCAACCGTGGCCAGCAATGTGCCGACTCCATGGAATCGGTTATCAAGGTTTATCCCGGCATGAAAACCGATTTTGATTATTCAGGTATCTGTATCAGCAATCCTGTGCTGTTTACCGACAGAACAAGAGCGGGCTATGGAACGGTGGAATCCTGGGACTGGGACTTTGACCTCAATAATTTCGCTGCAGATTTTTCAGGGGATCGAAACCCGCAATATGCTTATACCCGTATCGGGCAAAAGAATATCCGCCTGGTCACCAAAACCAGTACAGGGTGTATCGATACGCTTGTTAAACCGATAACGATCATCGATAAACCCGATATCGGACTGGCTTTCCGCGATACCGTCATTTGCACCCCGGATGAATTGCAGTTGATGGCGCGGGGAGAAGGATTATACCGATGGACACCAAATTTTAATCTTCGGCTGCCCGGAAGCAATATGCCCTTTGTACGACCGGGCCGAACGATGACTTATTATGTAGATCTCGATTATCAGGGTTGCCTGAACCGCGATTCGGTACTGGTGCGGGTGGTTGATCAGGTTAACCTTGCGGCTCTTCAGGATACCCTGATCTGCGCGGGAGATGAGATCCAGGTATTTCCGGTTACCAATGCACTTCAGTTTAGCTGGTCGCCGGCAGAACTGATGAATGACAGCCGGACCCGCAATGTGCGGCTGCGAACCAGTGCAACCACACAGATCATGCTTCAGGCTAATATCGGTTCCTGTTCAGCCCAAACGGATTTTACTGTACGAACAGTTCCTTACCCGGAAGCTTTTGCGGGTAACGATACGATCATCTGCTTCAATACGCCCGCCTATCTTAACGGCAGCACCAATGGCATTTCCTATAGCTGGATACTTGATCAGCAGCAGGTATCGGCACAGCGTCTTGATCTGTTAAC
>JAEYRC010000368.1 GCA_023409675.1 Bacteroidota bacterium | reverse complement strand
GAAAAGGGCAGGAAAATAGAATTAACTGTTGGATCAGTAAGCCGGGAGATCGTGCTAGACGGGGATCCTGTTCAACCTATTGACCGGCAGGAAATACCGGTACGTTTGGGTAAGCTGTATATTAATGGTCCATTTTATTCTGGGATTGAGGGCACACATGGCACCATTCATTCAATAGAAGCTGATAAGCCCTGGCCGCAGGAAAATCCGCGTCCCTGGAAGCTTCAGCATACTTTGGAAGATACGCTTGATGCAGGCATGATGACCGCATGGTATCTTTTACAGGAATTAACGGTAAGCAATAAGCGACAATTCCTGTTTGAGGTAACCAGCGGGGAAGCGTTGATCGTATACGTGAATGGCAGGGAAAAATCACGGCACCTGGATCCTGAAAAACGAACCGGCAACCGTCACCTGATTTTGACTGAACTGGAGGAAGGTAAAAACCAGATTGTGGTGAAACTCTTCAATAACTTTAACAGGCAAATACCCTTCAAGCTGAATTTCTCCGATCCCCAGGTACTATATACTAAAGCGATAGGTCAGTATTCAGTAAGCAGCGGGGAGTCTTTGCCTGTAGCCTGGAAACTGAGCGATCCCCGTACGCCACATGAGCATATCAATTTACCCAATCTGGAGTTGCGGTGGGTGGAGAGGTAAGGGTGATAGAGCTTGTTTTGAAAGAGGCATGCTGAATTAATTCCGGATTGAAGTGGGGCCTGCTTTTAGCCAGTAAAAAATATAGTGCAGGTAGTAATTGCAATTCTATTGGGTATTGCATTCAGTGTTAGACCTCTGTGGGGTTCCCGCTAAATATCAATTTATTACAAATTGCATGTTACATAAAAGCTCGTGTAGACTCAGGTCAATTTTGGGCAAAGGATTTTTTTCAAGGCAATATAGTAATAGATTATACCCATAGCTTTAATATATGCCCATTCAGGGCTGGTGAATTTCAAAACTCAGAATGGGCATCAAAGATCAACATGGGGCGACAAAAAACCAGGTTTCCAAGATCGCAGTTCCATGTTTTTTACACTGCAATTTCTGGCTGATCTCACCAGTCGAAATCAGCTTTGCAAAGTAATATTGACTGTTCTTTCACAACAGTATTTGGGTGATTTCATCATGGGGCCCTCCCCTCCCCCACCTTCCAGCACACCAAATTCCTGAATATATAAATTCCCCATTGGAAAGCTATCTCTCCTTAATCCGTTGCTCACCATGCCGGCCATGGCTTACACACTTTAAATTTTGATATGTTGTAGTACAGCAAAACTACATCGCACTATTCTGGCGAACCAGGTGCTTTAACGCCTGGTAAGCTGTATTTTTCACATTAGCTGGCGGTTATACACTACAATCTGCACTCCTCTTTCTAATCAAACCTTTATTCCCTTCAAAATCAGGTCGGACAAATTTGATCTACCCCGTGAAGTGCATTACAAACTACGTCTTACTATTGATTGATTTTCATAATATTATGAAGAATAACCATATTTTATTTGCAAACAATCATTTGGAATGTTAGTATCATCCCCTACCACCTGATATGGCAACATGTTATGGACAATCGATATTAATTCAGCAGACCATTAGCTGCCGAACAACGATAATTTGGCATTCATTTCGATCATATGCAGGTATGTTACAACTCAAATTGAACACAAGCGTTAACCACCGTTTAAATCCAATAGCCCACGTATTTAACACATTTTACCTGCACTTCACAGGAGTTGATGGAATCATTATTGCGTACGTATGGCTTATTGAACACCCAAAAAAGCTTGTTATGAAAAGTTACCACGATTACAAAGCTTGTATTGACGCTTGTTTGAACTGCGCCGCTATCTGTAATCATTGTGCCTCATCCTGTACCCAGGAGGATGATGTAAAAATGATGGCGCGATGCATTCAACTCGATATGGAATGCGCGGCCATCTGTTATGCAGCCGCTCAACTGATGAGCCTGGGAAGTGATAAAGCCAGGCAACTGTGTGCATTTTGCGCGGAAATTTGCGAAGCCTGCGCGGCAGAGTGTGGTAAGCACCATACCGAACATTGTCAGGAATGCGCGGAAGCCTGTCGCCGTTGTGCTGCGGAATGCAGAAAAATGTAATTTCTTCTACTGATTCGGCATATGAATCATCTGAATACTCCGGAATTTTATTGTGCAGGCTTGGCGCAGAATTCAAAACCGGATATTTTAATTCCTAAAATCAATATTGGAATTAAATAATCCTAAATTAGAATGCTGAATCCTGTTTGTTTACATTAAAACCTGCACATGTTTAAACGAAGTTTATTCCCGGTCATTATACTGCTGATGACCTTAACCTTGCATGCCCAAACCGAAAAGGTTGATGCGGCGATGATGCAAAAGATCCGCACGGAAGGATTGAATAATTCTAAAGTGATGGACCATGCCTTTTACCTGACCGATGTTTCCGGACCGCGATTAACGATTTCAAGCGGATATTCTAATGCGGCGAATTGGGTTATCAGTGAACTGACCAAATGGGGCGTTCAAAATGCCCGTCTTGAACCCTGGGGAGAATTCGGTAAAGGCTGGGAGCTGAAAAAAAGTTATCTCGCTATGACTGCACCCTACTACCGGCCACTGATCGCTTATCCGAAGTCCTGGGTTAAAGGGACAGGCGGATTGAAAAAGGCGGATGTTCTGCTTATCACTGCCAGTAATGCGGAAGACCTGAAACAATATGCCGGTAAATTAAAGGGGAAATTTTTATTGCTCGATCGCCAGGATACCCTGCTTCCTACTTTCAGGCCCGATGCCCGTCGTTTTGAAGAGGAACAATTAGCGGAGATGGGTAACCGAAAACTAACCCCGCCCGACACGGCAGCGCTTAACCGTCGCCGGGCAATGATGGCTCGTGGCAGACAGGGTGGACAGTCTGTTGCCGGGGCGCTCAAAACGATGGCCGAACAAGAAGGTGCAATCGCTATTCTCAGTACAAATCCACGTGGCCGCGACGGTACACTATTCGTTCAGGGAGGAGGAGCCTACGCGGCCAGCAGTCCGGAAAACATCACCGATATGATGATCAGCTATGAAGAGTATCTTTCGATGGCCCGGCTGCTGAGGGCCGGAAAACCCGTTACCCTTGAAGCCGAAGTTGAAACTGCCTTCAATACCAGCGATACCAAAGGCTATAATGTTATTGCTGAAATCCCGGGAACGGATCCCAAACTGAAAGATGAAATAGTTATGCTGGGCGGCCACCTGGATTCATGGCATGGATCCACAGGTGCAACCGACAACGCTTCCGGATGCGCAGTAATGATGGAGGCTTTACGGATATTAAAAGCAACGGGTGTAAAACCACGCCGAACCATTCGCATTGCATTATGGAGTGGAGAAGAACAAGGTTTACATGGCTCAAGGAACTATGTGAAAAATACCTTTGCAGATCCGGCTACAATGCAGCGTACACCCGCACACGATAAATTTTCCGCGTATTTTAATATGGATAATGGAACCGGTAAATTCCGCGGTATCTACCTGCAGGAAAACGAAGCTTGCGCGCCTATTTTTGAAGCCTGGCTGAAACCATTTCATGATCTTGGCGCAAAAACCGTTACGATCAGCAATACCGGAGGAACTGACCACCAGGCATTTGATGCGGTGGGCTTACCGGGTTTCCAGTTTATACAGGACCCTATCGAATACAGTACCCGCACACATCATACGAATATGGATTCATATGATCATTTAGTTGCCGATGACCTGAAACAGGCCAGTACAATTGCAGCAGCATTTGTGTATAATGCGGCTATGCGTGATGAAAAACTGCCCCGAAAAGCGCTTCCTGAAGCACGTGGAAATTAAAGGCTGAATACTTCAATAATAGAAAATGCTATGTCTTCGGGCATAGCATTTTTGTTTATTTTCTGCTTTCCAACAACTACGAAGGCTTTGGTAGTATAATTATGTTTAAACCTTATACTGATTGTTACAAAACCTAGGAGGGGTGACGTTATTATAGCAAATACCCTATTCTATCGGTAACTAAAAAATGAAGAATCTCTAATTTGATTGCCTGATTTGTTTCTGTACAGTTACTCAGGTGCGCAGGAAGATCAGGGTGCCCATATAGGCAAGGTAGGCCAGCACAAACAGCGTTCCTTCCAGCCGGGTAACCGTTCGGTCGCTTTTGAAAACCGGGTAACAGACAATAGCCACCGCAGCAGCCAGGGGAAGGTCGAGCCACAGAATATCACTGCTGACCAATACCCCTCCGGGCGATACAACGCATATAACTCCGAGGATGACAACAATATTGGAAATACTGCTGCCGATGAGATTTCCAATGGCTACATCCCGCTCATCTTTTATTGTGGCCATGATGGTGGTAGCCAGTTCCGGAGCAGAGGTGCCTATAGCTACGATGGTCAGTCCGATCAATGCATCCGAAACCCCCATTGAAGCCGCGATCTGAACAGCTCCCGCAACCAGCAGGTCAGCACCAAGTATAGTTAATGCAATTCCCGCTATCAGCATGAGGCCATAAAGTACGACGATGCCCTTCGAGTGTCTGGGGACAAGCGCTTCTTTACTGAATTCTACAGAGAACTCCTGTTTTAATTTAACGCTGGCCTTTCTGCTAAACCGGATGAGTGCAATAACATATACCGTTCCTCCAAGCAATAGTAAAATACCATCAATAGTACTAAGCACACCATCGAGCGACATAATAAACAGCACTACCGCGGCGGCAACCATAACCGGTACATCCAGCCGAATACTCAATAAATGAATTTTTAAGGGGCGCATCATTGCACTTAATCCCAGAATAAACAAAATATTCAACATATTGGTTCCTGCAATATTGCCCACAGCAATATCACTTCTTCCTTCTGAAACCGCGGTAATACCCACAGCAAGTTCAGGTGCGCTGGTACCGATCGATACTATGGTTAATCCGATAATGATGGGTTTAATTCCGAGCCGGGTCGCGATATACGAACTGCCCCGAAGCACGAACTCGGCACCGAGAATAATAACCACTAATCCACCCAGGAAAATAACTAGCGGATCAAGCTGCATAGAAAGTTATACCTTAATTGATGATGATGTAAACCCTACAGAATGCGAATAACATTCAAGGACCAGTAAGTTAGGAATTTTTTCAGGTTGATCAGATGCCGGGAGGTACATTCCGCGTAAAAATCCATTTTATTGAAAATTTGTATTCCAAACTCCCGGTGTAAAAATGAAAATGTTCTCTCTATGATTAAGAAGAAATTATTTCGTGGAAAGTATTAACCCTCTACTTCCGCACTAATTAATCCTGACTCACCTTTTTCCAGTTTATCTTTGATGTATAACTCCTGAACCAGCACCATGCAG
>JAEYRC010000363.1 GCA_023409675.1 Bacteroidota bacterium | reverse complement strand
GAATCAGAATTGCTGTGCCAAGCCCTGCCCCGGCAAGGATACCTTTCGAATTGATCCATGACAGTACAATGATGAGCGTTACCGCCGTCAGCTTTACATTCAAATTAGCAAAAGGATAAAACACGCCCCCGATATTAAAATCCGCCCATCCGGGTAAAATATCGGGCAGATGCCAGACACTGTTCAGCGACTGTGCGAATACGTAAGCTATTGAAGAGATTGCTGCCGTTTGGATAACTGTAAACAGCGACCAGCCAAATATGAACGCGAAGAATTTATTATAGATTTTTTTATAGTAAGAATATTCGCCACCGGTATCGGCTAACAGGCCCGCAACTTCCGCATTACTCAACGCGCCAAACAGGGTGATCATACCACCCAGCAGCCAGCAAAGTAAAACCCATCCTTCCGAATGTAATTCCACCGCCATGGGTGTTACCTTCTTGTACACGCCCGAGCCAAGAATATTACCGATAACAATAACCACCACCATCTGTAATCCGAGGGAACGCGATAAATTTCTTGTACTCATAATGTATTATGCCAGGATGAAACAGGTTTGAATGAGGGGAGAACTCAGGAGGTTACAGTGGGCGGATCCAGATGTTGCGATAGCTAACCAGGTCGCCGTGATCCTGCAGTAAAATGGGTTCTTTTGAATTGATTTTTTCATACACCGGCAGCCCGATATATTCGCTTCCACCCCAGATCGTCGTATTGTTTTGAATCAGTACGCCATTATGAAGAACAGTAATCCTGGCGGGAAGTACTAATCCGCCTTTTTCGTTGAAACGCGGCGCGGTGAATATGATATCATAGGTCTGCCATTCACCCGGACCTTTACTGGCATTTACCAGGGGTGCCGTTTGTTTATAAATACTTCCGGCTTGTCCGTTTGAATACGTGCGGTTATTATACGAATCCAGTACCTGCAATTCAAATTTTCCCATCAGAAAAATACCGCTGTTACCTCTTCCCTGACCTTCACCTTTCACCACAGAAGGTGTACGCCATTCTATATGAAGCTGACAGTCACCAAAACCTTCTTTGGTGCTGATTTCACCGGTACCCGGGGTAACCGTCATTACGCCATTTTCCACTTTCCATTTAACGGCACCACCATCTTTTGCTTTCCAGGCATTGGTGTTCTTCCCATCGAATAAAATTATCGCATCAGCCGGAGGATGTGCAGGACTTTCACCAGCCTTAACCATTACCGGCTCAGGCTCCCATATTTCGGTTAGGGCAGGATCGCCTTTTCGCTCCTGTGCCGCAACAGAAACAGAAAGTATAAGCAGTAAAACTGTAAGACGAGTAGTTGTGCTGTTGAACATAACCTGTTTTTGGGACTGAAAGTATGAATTAATCAGGAAAGACAGAAGACTGCCTGTAATAAAAAATAGAGCGCCGCTCTAAGCAAGTAATAACGGAAGGTTTACAGTACGGGAGTATACGCTTTTTGACAGTTCGTAAAATTAACGGAGTATGGAAAAGCCATCAAATTCGGAATAAGAATGTGCTTTCCGCGTCACATTGTCTACACGTGCCAGCAGAGGCCCCTGTTTACACCAGGTTTCCAATCGCATCAGACTTTCTTCACTACCGCTTGCTACAATTCTTACGCTGCCGTCGGAACGATTTTCAACTGTGCCTGTCAGCCTGAGTGCTTCCGCTTTTCGTCGGGTAGATTCGCGGTATCCGACACCCTGAACTTTGCCCGTAATGATCAGTTCAATAGTTGAAAGCATATTATCCGGTTGGTGGTGCGGCCGGGTCGGCTACAAGGGTTAATAGTTTTCCGCCGGATGCGATATCCTCTACGGTTTTATTTTCCAGAATTTTGAGGGTGGCATCCCTGACCTGTATCATGGTTTCGTGAAGACCGCATTTTTCTTCATTGCAGTTTTCACAACGTTTATAATAGTATAAGCTGACGCAGGAAAGCATGGCTATCGGTCCGTCAATTAACCGGATGATACGGGCCAGCGGTATCTCCCGGGGAGCAAGTTTGAAATAATACCCTCCGCCTTTTCCTTTCTTACTGTCAAGTATACCCGCATTTTTCAGTTCAAGCAGAATATTTTCCAAAAATTTGAGGGGTATATTTTTGCGCACAGAAATTTCCGCAATGAGATTGGGCTGATAGGGATTTGTTTCGGCCATGTACATCAGTGCCTGGAATGCATACTGTGCCTTTTTTGATAACATGACGAATAATTTTACGGTAATTTATACAAATCTCCGTAGGTGATTTCTATTTCTGCCCAAAACCTTCCGGCTAAACGTTTTTTTTAATATCGCTTTCATTCGCGGGGGGCCGATGGTTTAGCTTTAGCACATCTTTCATGGTATAAACACCTGTTCGGCCCTGCAGAAATTCTGCTGCCAGCACCGCGCCTAACGCGAATCCTCGTCGGTTATGCGCCGTATGGAGTATCTCTATGGTATCAATAGCGCTGCTATACCGAACCTGATGAGTTCCGGGTACATTGCCCGTACGTTCACTTTCAATCGGAAGTTCATCAGCCGCCGCGCTTGTTCCGGTTATCCATTTTGTGAGCCTGGACTGCGTGGCCAGCACCTGTTCAGCCAGGGTAATGGCGGTACCACTGGGGGCATCAAGTTTTTGGGTATGATGAATTTCTTTGATATGCGGAATGTAATCCGAATAGTCTCTCATCAGTTCGGCCAGTTTTTCATTCAGTGCGAAGAAAAGATTTACCCCTACACTATAATTGCTGGCCCATATCATCGCGTGGCCATGTTTGGTACACGCATCAATGGCTTCGTTAAGCCGGTGCTGCCAGCCGGTTGAACCGGAAACCACAGGGACGCCGGCATCAAAGCAGCGGAGGATATTGGAAAGTGCACTTTCTGGTCCGCTGAATTCAATAGCCACATCTGCCTGCGCGATATTTTCAATTGTATTTTCCCCCAGATTTTCTTCTGCAATCTTAAGAACGATCTCATGTCCCCGGTCGAGGGCAATCTGTTCAATTTCATGGCCCATCTTGCCATATCCCAGAATAGCGATTTTCATCAGCAGTAAATTTATCGATCAGTCTTAATTCTATTTCCCGATCCTGACCACCACACTAACACCCGGCGTAAGGGTACCGGGGAGAAGTACAGGTTTAATGCGCATGGAGAGGTCATCGCTGACATCAAACTCCTTCAGGTGTCCGTCAACGGTAGCGTCAACAACATTCAATCCCCACATCAGCAAGGTTATCAGAATACTGTAATCCATGTTTCTGCGGAATTCATTGCGGTAATTTAAAAGACGTCCGCTGGAATTTGGTTGTGAAAAAAAGAAATGCAGTTGTGGGTTGACCCTCGTTCGGAAATTGAGCGTATCGCCGGTAGCGATCATGCGGGCGGCTTCGCGCGTTTGATTATACCAGCTTTTATTATAAAAGAAGGTTCCTACCGGTATACCTATGGCGGTATATACAATGGGCACTTTCCAGTACTTTTTATTATAGACCTGTCCCCAGCCCGGAAGGATGGCCGAACGGATGGTGGCCTTACGCGGATTATGCACATTGCGGCGGATACTGTCCTGCTGCTGTTCGGCTGCTGTTTTCAGCGCAATACTGTCAGAAACGATGATGGTATCCGATAAAAGGGTAGCATTATTATCAGTAAGCGTATCCTGCGCTACGCTGCTATACGCTCCGCAGCAAAGCAGCATCACCACTATTGCAAGCACTTTCTTCATGCGATTAATTAGCCGATACCCCGATCTGGTCCAGGATCTTATTGAGATCCTGTATGGAGAAATATTCTATCGAAATTGAACCCTGACCTTTTTTGGTGTGATTCAATTTCACTTTCGTGCTGAAATGCGATGCCAGGGTATCTTCAATTTTTTTGAATGAAGGGGGCAGGGTTGATTTAGCCGGCTCCTGGGTTTTGCCTCCCGTATACAATTTCCGAACAAGCTCTTCTGTCTGGCGCACATTCAAGCCTTTGGCCCGGATCTCTTTAAAGATGTACAGTTGCTTGTCGACCGTATCAACATTGATCAACGCCCGGGCATGCCCCATACTCAGTTCATTTTTACGTACCGCCACCTGGATATCGGGAGGCAGTTTCAGCAGCCGGATATAGTTGGCTACTGTACTTCTTTCTTTGCCCATCCGTTCCGCCACCTCTTCCTGGGTATGATCAAGTTCTTCCATCATGCGCTTATAGCTCAGCGCAATTTCCATGGCATTAAGGTCTTCTCGCTGCAGATTCTCCAGCAAAGCCAGCTCCAGCAACTGCTTATCATCGGCGAGCCGGATATAGGCAGGTACGTCTTTCAGCCCGGCTAATCCTGCAGCGCGCAGCCGACGTTCTCCGGAGATGAGGCGGTATTTACCATTCGGCAGCTTGCTGACGGTGATCGGTTGAACCAGGTCATGCAATTTGATGGATGCGGCAAGTTCCTGCAGTGGAATTTCGTCAAAATCTTTACGGGGCTGCTTCGGATTTGCCTCTATAACGTTTATGGGTATACGTTGAAAGGAAGTGGCTGTTTCCACCACCGAGCTCTTCAATGATCCGGACGTATTTTTCAGGTCGGTGTCGATATTCTGAAGCAGCGACCGGATACCTTTTCCCAGCGCGTCTTTATGTTGTTTTGGCTTACTCACAGATCAGAGATTTAATTGTAATTCAGTATAAGGATTGCTGCTGTTATTCCAGAATTTTTTCTTCCTGGCTGATCAGCGTATTGTTATTTTTCTGCAGAATTTCTTTGGCCAGGTTCAGGTAATTCATAGAACCCTTGCTTTGCGCATCATATAATATCACGGGTTTGCCCATACTGGGCGCTTCGCTGATGCGCGTATTGCGATGTATAATGGTATTGAAAACCATTTCATCAAAATGTTTGCGTACTTCATTCACCACCTGGTTGCATAAACGCAGCCGACCGTCATACATCGTCATCAGAATACCTTCAATTTCAAGTTCAGGATTCAGGCGACTTTGGACAATTTTGATGGTATTGAGCAATTTCCCTAATCCTTCAAGCGCAAAAAATTCAGTTTGTACTGGTACGATCACGGCGTCAGAAGCAGTTAACGCGTTTACGGTGATCAGTCCCAGGGATGGTGAGCAGTCAATAATTATGAACGCATAATCATCACGAATGGGGTCGAGAATATTCTTCAGTACATTTTCGCGGTTTGGGTAATTGATCATCTCAATCTCCGCCCCCACCAGGTCGATATGTGAAGGGATCAGGTCAAGATTCGGAATCTCCGTTTTCAACACCACATCCGCTGCTGCACTGGAGTTCACCATGCAGTCGTACAGGCTCTGCTGAATATTATGCAGGTCAAATCCAACTCCTGTGGTACTGTTGGCCTGAGGATCCGCATCCACCAGCAGTGTTCTGAATTCCAGAACAGCCAGGCTGGCAGCCAGGTTTATTGCTGTGGTTGTTTTGCCAACCCCGCCTTTTTGATTTGCAACGCCGATTATTCTTGCCATATGATTTTCCGCTCCTGCGGGTATCTTGATCTTACGTTATACTGTTATTGTTGAGCCGATTTCCGGAAGTTGTAATGTACATCCTGCCTCCTGAAATACCGCTTTAGCTGCAGCATGATCTATTTTAATATAACCAAAAGTGTCGTAATGCACTCCGATGACTTCCCTGCAACCGATCATTTCGGCGCAAGCTAACGCATCTGCGGCATCCATGGTAAAGTTGTCGCCAATAGGCAGAACCGCAAAATTTAGTTTTGCCCAGCGTGGAATCAGTTGCATATCAAGGGTTAACGCCGTATCGCCGGCATAATAAAAATTCCCCTCATCCGAATAGATGATAAATCCCATCGGATTACCACCATAACTGCCATCCGGCAGACCCGATGAATGATGAGCCGTTACACATTTGACGGAAAACCCATCAAAACTTCTTTTTCCGCCCGTATTCATGGGGTGGCAGGTGTCAATTCCTTTCTTCCCAAGCCATTCACAGATCTCAAAATTGCTGATCACCACGGCGCCGGTTTGGCGGGCAAGTGCTTCACAGTCAGCGATATGATCACTATGGCCATGGGAGATCAGGATATAATCCGCCTGTATTGAATTAATATCAACTTTACCATTCGCCAGTTCATTTGGGGTGATAAAAGGGTCAAACAGGAGCTTTTTACCCGAAACCGCGATTTCAAAACAGGAGTGTCCGTAATAGGTATAGGTCATAGTGTAATTTTATCGGATTGATCATGCATCCTGTTGTGACAGGTTGACAAAAATACATCTTCGGCATAAATGTGGCAACTAATGAGCAAATCTGTTCAGGAATTGAAAACTCAGGAAAATATCGTGATCATTTCGGGAACGAACCGGCCGGATAGCAATACGCATAAAGTTTCTATGCAATATCGTCAGGTGCTGGAAGCGCTCGGCATCGTTGCACCGGTTTTGTCTCTCGTTGGGCTGGAAGTCGGAAACCGGTCTGCTCAATACGACAAAATTGAAGCAGAACTGTTGATTCCGGCGTCCAAATTTATTTTTATTGTTCCCGAATATAACGGAAGCATACCCGGTGTACTTAAGGCAATGATTGATATTTCCGATTATAAAAAATGCTGGTGGGGAAAGAAGGCCCTGCTGGTGGGTGTTTCAACCGGCCGGGCCGGAAACCTCCTGGGTATGGGGCATCTTACCGCAATCCTGCATAATTTACGGATGATCGTGCATCCCAATCAGGTGCCGATATCCTCCATTGAACGTTTGCTGAATGGCACGCACAACATTAATGATGAATCGACCGTGAAGACCATTTCCAATCAGCTTGAAGATTTTATCCGTTTTTAACATTTCTTATTCCCTTAAAGGTGTTCCCTTTGCAACTCGATTGACAGCTTATGCGTAATTCCGGCTTTTTATGGGTGATTATTATCCTGTTTCTACTGCTCGACCTGTATATCTTTCAGGCATTGAAAGTGATTACAGCCAATTCAGCAGCGAGAATCAGAACCCTGGTATATACGCTGTACTGGACGGTTTCCGTTATCAGTCTGGGTGCTTTGATCGCGCTTCCATACCTGCAATTCAATAACCTTCCCAAAGGTGTCAGAACCTATTTTCTGGCCATCATTATCGGCTTGTTCTTTTCAAAACTGATTGCCAGCCTCTTTTTTGGTATCGACGATCTGCGCCGCGGCGTCACCTGGATAGCTTCGCGTTTCACTTCAGCATCAGCAAAAAGCGATGGGGAAGGCATCAGCCGGTCGGTTTTTTTGAGCTGGCTTGGGCTGGGTGTGGGCTCAGCGGTATTGGGCACCTTTATTTACGGATTCACCAATAAATATAATTATCAGCTTAACCGGGTGAAGCTGGCATTCAGCAACCTGCCCGATTCTTTCCGTGGGTTAAAGATCGCCCATATCTCCGACCTGCACGTAGGCAGTTTCATGAACCGCGAAGCCGTGCAGAAAGGAATCGAAAAAATTCTGGATACGCAGCCCGATATGATTCTATTCACCGGCGATATGGTCAACGATCATGCCGCGGAAATGGATCGCTATGCGGATCTGTTCGCCACCCTGAAGGCCCCGCTTGGTGTTTACAGTATTCTGGGTAACCATGATTATGGGTTATATGCATTGCCCAGAGATTTAAATGCTGAAGAGCGTGCCCTTAAGATCAATGAAAATGTTGACCGGTTGAAAGCGGTTCATCAAACGCTTGGCTGGCGACTGCTGATGAATGAGCATGTAGGCATTGAACGCAATGGTGAATCCATCGCGCTGATGGGTGTTGAAAACTGGAGCATGAAAGGAAATTTTCCCAAATTCGGTCAACTCCGTAAAGCATTCGAAGGGACTTCTGCATACCCCTTCCGGATTTTACTTACACATGATCCCAGCCATTGGGATGGTGAAGTATTGCCAAAATATTCTTCTATTGACCTTACGCTCTCCGGCCATACGCACGGTATGCAGTTTGGTGTTGAAACACCTTCATTCAAATGGAGTCCGGTTCAGTATATGTATAACCGCTGGGCAGGATTGTACACTGAAGGCAATCAGCAACTCTATATCAACCGTGGTTTTGGCTTCATCGGCTATCCTGGCAGGATAGGCATTCTGCCGGAAATAACCCTGATTGAACTTACCTGATATAGGTCTGATAACTCCGGCGAATTCTGCCTTTTGTTAATAAGGTATATGTTTTGCAATAGAGATTAAACGAAAAGTGGTAGATGGTAATCCTACGGATAACAGTGCATAGTAAACCATTTTGATAAGCGTTGTTGCGTTAATGTTATTTAACAGGTACAACGTGATACATGCGCTTAAATTGAATTTATTTCCAGACCAAAAAATCATCACATGAAAAAGAAATTCGTTGCTTTATTTGCTATCGCGATGGCTGTCGGTGTAGCCGGCTTCGCACAGGGAGGCGTTCACCTCGGCGTTAAAGGTGGTGTAAACCTTACCAAGATCGACGGAAAGTCATTTAAAGAAGAATTCACCCAGGGGTATAATCTCGGGGCATTCGCTGAGATTAATTTCAACAACAAATGGGGTATTCAACCGGAGGTTTTATGGAACCAGACCAACACCAAAACATCTGTTGAATTCAATGACATCTATCCGCAGGGTGTGGATGAACTCCGCGAAGTATCACTCGATTACATCAGCATTCCGGTATTGCTGAGTTTCAGGCCCAGTAAATTTATCACTTTTCAGGCAGGGCCTCAGTTCGGTATTTTACTGAATAAGGATCAAAACCTCCTGGAAAATGGTAAGCAGGCGTTTAAAGATGGCGACTTCTCCCTGCTTGGCGGTGTTCAACTGAATTTTGCCGGAGCGAAAGTTGGAGGCAGATACGTAGTGGGCCTCAACAATATCAATGATATTGATAATAAGGATGAATGGAAAAACCAGGGCTTTCAGCTTTATGTAGGTTTCCGGATCTTCTAATACCTGTTTGAACATTCGGTTATAACATATTAACTCCCCTTGCGGGAGTTTTTTTTTGCCTGATTTTTCAGAAAGAGCTTTAATGCGACAAATTTTGCATTGGCATCAATCTTGACTATTATTGGTACACTGTATTTTTTCGGGTTTGAATTAATACAGGTGTAATTTTGTCATAGTAAATGAATGTATGAGATCGAACCGGTTTTTATTCAGTCCAGAAGATGAGATGGATTTTTTACCTATTATTCCCCTCAATGAGCATGAAACAGATGGTGGGGCTGAAATAGAAGTTCCCGGTGAGCTTCCCCTGCTTCCCTTGCGTAATACTGTTCTTTTTCCGGGTGTTGTACTGCCAATAACGGTCGGCCGCGATAAGAGTATCAAGTCGGTGAATGATGCCTATAAAGCGGATAAGCTTGTGGGCGTTATTGCACAGAAAGATAGTGAGGTGGAAGACCCCACTGTTTCGGATCTGGTGAATATTGGCACCGTTGCAAAAATCATCAAGCTGATAAAAATGCCCGATGGGGGTACAACCGTTATCATTCAGGGAAGAAAACGGTTTAAAATTAATACCATTACCGCTGAAGATCCTTACTTCAAAGCCAGTGTATCACTTCTCGATGATGAAGAAGCGCCAAAAAATGAGGACTTTGATGCCTATGTTTCGAATATCAAAGACCTGGCCACCCAGATTATTCAGCTTTCGCCCAATATGCCCTCAGAGGCAGGAATTATTCTGAAGAATATTGAAAACCCGTCTTTTCTCATTCATTTTATTTCAAGCAACCTCAGTTCTGAACTGGAAGAAAAACAACGCCTGCTCGAACTGAATCATATCCAGGCGCGCGCCGATCTGCTGATGCAGTTGCTGCAGCGGGAACTGCAGTTCGCGGAACTGAAAAATAAGGTGACCACCAAAACCAAGACCGAACTGGATAAACAACAGCGCGAATATTTTCTGCAGCAACAGTTGAAGAGCATTAAGGATGAACTTGGTGGTGATACCAACGACCGTGAAGTGCGGGAAATGCAGAAGCGTGCCGAAGACAAGAAGTGGCCAGAAGCCGCACGCGAAATGTTTCGGAAGGGTATAGAAAAGCTGGAACGTATGCATCCGAGTACACCGGATTATTCGGTGGTTTATAATCATCTCGACCTGATGCTTGATCTTCCCTGGGAAGAATACACACAGGATCATTATGATCTGATCAATGCCAAAAAAATCCTTGATCAGGATCATTATGGAATGCAGAAAATTAAGGAACGGATTCTGGAATACCTTGCCGTATTGAAATTGAAGGGCGATATGAAAAGCCCGATCCTTTGTTTTGTCGGTCCTCCGGGTATTGGTAAAACATCGCTTGGGCGCAGCATTGCCAGCGCTATCAACCGAAAGTATGTACGACTGAGCCTGGGTGGTCTGCACGATGAAAGTGAAATCCGCGGACACCGCAAAACGTATATAGGCGCGATGCCGGGCAGGATCATCCAATCTATCCGTAAAATAAAATCCGGAAACCCGGTGATGATACTCGATGAAATTGATAAGGTAGGGCATGATATGCGCGGTGATCCTTCTTCAGCCCTGCTGGAAGTATTGGATCCCGAGCAGAATAACAGCTTCTATGATAATTACCTCGAACTGGAATATGACCTCAGCAAAGTGTTGTTCATTGCCACTGCCAACGATCTGAATAATATACAGCCCGCGTTGCGCGACCGGCTCGAAATTATTCACCTGAGCGGATATGCTGTTGAAGAAAAAATTGAGATCGCCAAAAGGCATCTGCTGCCCCGTCAAAAGGAACTGCATGGATTAAAAGACCAACCCTTCCGGATAAACGATAAGATCATCGAAAAGGTGATCACCGATCATACCCGTGAAAGCGGTGTTCGTGAACTTGACCGGCAGCTTGCAGCGATCATGCGCTATGCCGCACGTGAATTTGCCATGAACGGAAAAATGCCTCCGGTTTTGAATGCCGCGATGGTTGAAAAAATACTGGGCAAACCGCGCTTCACAAATGAACTGTATAAGGTAGCCCAGATGCCCGGTGTAGCGGTAGGGCTGGCCTGGACTTACGTGGGTGGGGATATCCTGTTTGTTGAAACCAGTTTGAGTGAAGGCAAAGGTGAATTGAAACTTACCGGAAACCTGGGCAATGTAATGAAAGAGAGTGCAGCAACCGCGTTAACCTACCTGCATTCCAATGCCCGCAAGCTGAATATCGATCCCGAACTGTTCGTTAAACGAACTATACACATACATGTACCTGAAGGGGCGGTACCAAAAGATGGTCCGAGCGCGGGCATTACCATGCTGACTGCCATCGCTTCGGCTATAACGGGCAGGCGTGTACGATCTTACCTGGGTATGACCGGAGAAATTACACTGCGCGGACAGGTGTTACCCGTCGGTGGTATCAAGGAAAAAATACTGGCTGCGAAGCGTGCCGGCCTGAAAGAGATCATTCTTTGCTGGCATAATGAAAAAGATATCGAAGAAATAGAACCCGAATATATCCGGGGACTAAAATTCCATTATGTAAAAACCATGCAGCAGGTGCTGGATATCGCTCTTTCCTGAACAGTTGAGAATAGATAATTACGGGTCCTGTAATAAATACCCCGGATTATTCGATTGTCACCATACGTGTGCTGTACATGCGTTTCAACGAGTCCTTGATATGAGTTGTATCGGCTGGTGAAGCCGGGATGGTGAAATATAGTTTGAACAGGGAAGAGTCCGCTGCAGCATCAAGCTGTATATCCAGCATATAAGATTTAAGCTGATTATACCGTTTAAGGGCACGTGTTTTATTCGCTGTAGTTTCAATGATGAAACGATAGGATCCGGGTTGCGATACCTGAACGGTGGCAGGGCGGTTAGGGGCAGGCGTTATACTATCCTGCAGGCTGCTATCCTGAAGAATCGAATCATTACCGCTAACTTCTTCTGAAACATTCATTTTCTCTGTATCCGGAAGCGCAACCCCACTGTTTCGCTGATATAAATAATATCCTCCGGCCACAACAATGACCAGTCCAATAAGCACGGCCACCACAAGCAACACTCTACCGGAGTCGGAAGGCTGCTGACGATCCGGTGCCGAAGTGCTTTGCCATTCATCACGCTCAACTGATTTTATTTCTGTATATTTTTCGATACGGTCAGTCAACGGCACACCAGGGGTGAATTCATATAAACCAGCCCTGTTCTTCTGCAGGATACCAATTCCTTCAAAATAAAATGGCTTACCAATATTGAGCAATATTTTACCATCCGTTAAGAAGGAGTCCAGATCAGATTCCGCCAGAGGCCTGATTTTGCCGGTCTGGGTCCGGATGAATTCAATAAATTCTTCATCCGGTGCCGCCACGGAACGCTGTTCGAACCGTATATGCTGAATGAAATCCTGATTCCGGTCATTTGCTTCGGGAACCGGTACAGAAGGATCAAGGGTGAAAGTGCCCAGTCCGGGTAGGTTTAGAATTTTATGCTGATACAGATAGCGGGCAAAAAGAGCAGTCAGTTTCAAGTTATAGGATTTGATCACAAGATAAAGATTAAAAATCAGTCGTCGTAATTTTCAGCGCTTAGGTGTGCCGGGATGGATAGGATGCCGCTTCACTTCCAATTCACTGTGGGGTAAAATGCATTTTAGCGTAACTTGCACCAATGATCAGTGAAGAAGAACAGAAGTTTATCCGGTATTGGGAAGCCCGGCGTGAAAATGAGGGGCGAACGCTCACTCAGCTTCTCAAAGGCATCCCGATGGGATTGCTGTTCGCGATGCCCGTTTTTATCCTGCTCTTTACCAGCCGTTTCTGGTATAAACGGGCTGATATGGTCGCAACCACCCAGTTGAACCCTCTCGTATTTTCCCTGGCAATATTTCTCATCGTAATCTTCGTTTCAGTTTTTTACAAAAAACATCAGTGGGAACGAAATGAACAGCAATACCTTGAGTTCAAATCGAAAGAAGAATCAGCCCTAAAGCAAGAACCTGACGACGGAAATGCAGCGAAATAAGGAATAATCTACTCTACATATCAAAAAAACCACAGGAATGAAAGTTTTATTTAGTCTGTTTGCCCTTTTAATGCTTACTACAGGATGTTTGAAAAAAGATACGGATTGTCCGTATACAGATAATCCCGTTACCGCCCCAACTGCTGAAGAACAAATGGTAAAAGAATATCTCGATGCCAACAATATTACGGCTGAAAAGCATGTCAGCAACCTGTATTACCAGATCATTACACCGGGTTCGGGTGCTACACCGGAGGTATGTAACGATATCGTTATTGGCTATACGGGTAAATTTACTTCGGGTCAGGTTTTTGAAGATGTGCCTTCAACCATATTCAAATTAGGTTCACTGATTGAAGGCTGGAAAAAAGGTATTCCCCTGATCAAAGCCGGTGGTAAGATCAGGCTTTTCATTCCTCCATCGCTTGCGTATGGAAATAATGATATCAAAGACAGAGACGGTAACGTGGTGATACCCGGCGGATCAATCCTGATCTTTGATATTGAATTATTTGAAGTTCGATAATACGTTGCACTATTAAATGCCTGCTGCATGCCACATGAATCCATATCGGTATTTGATATGTTCAAGATCGGGATAGGACCCTCCAGTTCCCATACCCTTGGTCCATGGCGTGCAGCACAGCGTTTTGTACAGGATCTGCTGAAGGAAGATGTACTAAAGGATGTTACTTCCCTTGAAATATTCTTATACGGTTCACTGGCTAAGACTGGCGTAGGTCACGGAACAGACATAGCCGTACTATTGGGGCTTTCCGGAGAAGATCCCGTGGAGATGGATACTGCGCTGATTCAGCCGAAAATTCAGCAGATCCATGAGCAGCAGGAATTGAATCTGCAGCATCACCGGATTTCCTTTCATCCGCTAACGCAATTGCATTTCATGTTTGCTGAGTCCCTGCCTTTTCATCCCAACGGGCTGCGTTTCAGGGTAGAACTTGCCAATGGAAAAGCGATAGAAGAAACTTTTTTTTCAATTGGAGGAGGTTTCGTGGTGAAGGAAAATGAAACTGCAGCTCAGGAATCCGTACAATTGCCTTTTCCGGTTGACCATGCCCGTGATCTGCTGCACTGGTGCAGGAAAACCGGGCTTTCGATCAGTGAAGTGGTCATGGAAAATGAACTGGCCTGGCAGGATGAACAAACCATACGGCAGGGCCTGCAGAAGATATGGGCCGTTATGAAAGCGTGTATGTATACGGGTTGTCATTCCAGCGGAACACTGCCGGGAGGGTTAATGGTAAAGCGCAGGGCTGCTGAACTGAACCGGAAACTGCTGAATGGTATTCAATACAATGGGTATGATGAATGGACAGCGGCCATTCGTGACGGTGGTAAAAGTTTTCAGTATATCCTCGACTGGGTAAGTTGTTTCGCCCTTGCCGTTAATGAAGAAAACGCTTCATTTGGCCGCGTGGTAACTGCTCCGACAAATGGTGCGGCCGGTGTTATCCCTGCAGTGCTTCAATATTATGTTTTGTTCAATGATGGCGATCATCCGGAAAAAATTGAACAGTTTCTGCTTACGGCTGCAGAGATCGGCAGCATATTTAAAAAAGGAGCTACCATTTCGGCAGCAATGGGTGGTTGCCAGGCAGAAATCGGTGTTTCATCGGCTATGGCCGCGGCCGGCTTAACGGAGGTGCTGGGAGGTACCCAGCGACAAGCTATGATGGCGGCAGAAATTGCGATGGAACATCATCTGGGCTTAACTTGCGACCCGATTGCGGGCCTGGTACAGATTCCCTGCATTGAGCGCAATACCATGGGCGCTATTAAAGCCATCACTGCTTCACAACTGGCCTTACAAAGCACCCCCGATTTTGCAAAAGTTTCACTCGACGGTGTTATAAAAACCATGTGGGATACTGCCCGTGACATGAGCTTTAAATATAAGGAAACCGCTGAAGGCGGACTCGCCCTGAATATCCCGATCAGCCTGAGTGAGTGCTGATATGTTATACCGTTACAGGTTCTGCTCTGCTGAATACCTGTAATTCATTATAAAGGGTATCCCGCTCAATAGCCACTCTTCCGGCCTGATGGATCAGCCCAACCAGTTCTTCGGTATTCATGGAAGGATGCTGTTCTTCAGATCCGGCCATAGAATAGATTTTGGTAGAATCATCAATGGTTCCATCAATATCATTTACGCCAAAAGCCAGGCTGAGTTGAGCCTGTTGCCGGCCCAGCATCGGCCAGTATGATTTCAGGTGCGGAAAGTTATCCATATACAATCGCGAAACAGCATACATCTTCATGTCCTCAATGATGCCCGATTCGGGTACATGGCTCATATCATTTTGCTTATTCCGGAATTTTAAGGGTATGAACGTGTTGAAGCCCCCGGTTTTGTCCTGCAGTGAACGCAAGCGTTCCATATGATCGATCCGATGCCAGTACGCTTCAATATGACCATATAACAGGGTGGCATTGCTATGCATACCCAGTTGATGCGCTGCTTCATGAATGGCCAGCCAGCCATCAGCATCTACCTTATCTGCACTTATTTTCATTCGGATCTCCGGATGGAAAATTTCCGCGCCTCCTCCGGGTAAGGAATCGAGTCCGGCCTCCTGGAGGTATTTCATTCCTTCCATTACAGTTACCCTCGCTTTACGAAACATATAATCCAGTTCCACCGGCGTAAATCCCTTGATATGCAATTCGGGCCGGTGACTTTTTATAGATCGCAGCAGGGTGGCGAAATATTCGAGGTTCAGCTTAGGATGTACCCCGCCCACAATATGCACCTCTGTGATCGGTTTCCCATCATAACTTTTAACAATATTCATCATCTGATCCAGGCTCAGTTCCCAGCCTTCTTCACGGTGGGCATAGAGCTTCGAATAGGAACAGAAACTGCAGGAAAAAACGCAGATATTGGTAGGTTCAATATGAAAGTTGCGGTTGAAGTATGTTTTGTTTCCATGTCGTTCTTCCCGAACCCAATTGGCCAGCGCACCCAGAAAAGGAAGGCTTCCCCGTTCAAATAAGGCTACCCCTTCCGCCTGGTCCAACCGCTGATTGCTCAGTACTTTATCACCGATTTCCCGCAGCATTTTATCCGGTTGCTGCCTTAGTACCGTATAAACTGATTCCTTCATAATTCCTGCAAAATTAGCTAAAAGCAAACATTCTTCGATACAAGGGTGTAAGTGTCCGGAAGCTGCTGCACCCCGAACAATTCTGTGGGCAGGAAGCGAAGATTCTGGAGAATCCAATTGAAATATATATTTTAGGAAAATGTCATAACTTTTTGATAATCATTAATATATATTTTTAAGAATTGTGTTTCGATAGCGGGCACAAAAATTGAATAATTACGGGGAATTAAAAATGAGGACAACCCTGTATGAAAACTAAACCTATTGTAAAGTGGGGGCTGATGCTTTCACTGATTCTTGTATTTATCGCTTGTAAGGATGAAAAACCTGAAACCGCCGAAGAAAAACCCAAAAGGGGGCCACTGGGCTGGATGAAATCTATCATCGGCAATTTCAGTTCACAGGATACCATATTTCTCGACAGCACCTACGCGCAGGAATTTTTATCGCGACACAAAGAATTTAGCGCATACGAAAAAGATATTTTACGTTTTTATGCTGATCGCAAGAACGCGTACGCCTGGTATGAAGGTAACCGGATCATAGAGCAGGCCGGTAATCTTTATCATCGGGTAAGAGCAATGAAAGATGATGGCATAGGCGATACCATCCCTTACCTTGATCAGTTTGAAAAACTAATGGATCGCCCTAACCGCAAAGCCAACCGTCAGGAACTGGAATTAATGCTTACATCTCAATATTTTGGTCTTGCCCACCAGGTATGGAAAGGACTTGATGATCAGGCGACAAGAAAAAATGAATGGTATATACCCCGCAAGAAGATTTCCTTCAGCGCATACCTCGATTCTATGCTGTCGGAATCAAAAAATGAATTTCTTGAATCAGAGCCGCTGAATCCCCAGTATGTGGCTATGCGTTCAGCGCTTTCCAGCTATCGGGCCATTCAGGAAGCAAACCCCCGCTGGCAGCAGATTGAAGCATCCAAAAAGAAATTTCAGAAAGGCGACAGTGGCCAGGTGATTCAACAAATTCGGGAGCGTCTGGTTGTGCTGGGCGATCTAAAAGACAACAATTCATCCGTAATATTCGATGATGCGATGGAGCAGGGGGTGAAGCGTTTTCAGCAACGGCATGGACTGGAACCCGATGGCATCATTGGCAAAGGGGTACTGGATGAATTGAATGTTTCACCCGGAAAACGCATTGAAACTATTTTGGTTAACATGGAAAGGGCCCGCTGGCTTCCGGTTGATCTTTCAAAAACGGATAATTATTTGCTTGTAAATATTCCCGAGTTCACCCTGCATGTTTATGAAAATAATAAGCCGGCGTGGAAATCGAATGTTGTAGTTGGTGAAACCGTTAATCAGACCGTCATTTTCAGTGGAATGCTCGATCATGTGGTATTCAGTCCGCACTGGAATATACCTGAATCCATCGTTAAAGAAGAGATTCTCCCCTCTATTGAAGCCGATCCGGATTATCTCGAAAAGCAGAACCTTGAGATTACCGGTGAATTAAATGGTGTTCCGGTAATCCGTCAGAAACCCGGCACGGAAAACTCCCTGGGCCTGGTAAAGTTCATGTTTCCGAATACCCATAACATTTACCTGCACGATTCACCCGCGAAACATCTGTTTAACGAACCTGTCCGGGCTTATTCGCATGGATGTATCCGTGTTGCCGAGCCGGAGCGCCTTGCGCAATATGTTTTACGGGATATGAATGAATGGAATGAACGTAAGATCAGGGAGGCGATGCAAAGCGGTGATGAAAAGTATGTAAACCTTAAAACACCTTTGCCGGTTTACCTGGTGTATTTCACGGCCTGGGTTGATGATAACGGTGTGACCCAGTTCAGGAAAGATATCTATAATAGTGATCCACGGCTTGCGCGAATGATTTACAATGAAGGCAATGCTGATATAACACTTGTTAAATAAGCGTCATTTTTAACTGATGAGCGGTTTATCAGCGGAAAATAAACTATTTTAGCAGTTCCCACCCGAACTGTTGCTGTGAATTAAATTTTTACCTGGAATTTAGTTGTATCGAACAGAATGTCAGGTAAAATTCGTCTATTTGCAAACCGTTTTCAGTATTTCATATAAGTATTCAGCATGATTGTATTTATTTTCGTAGTGGCCCACTGGTATCTTTCACTTTTCTCACAAACTTTTTTTCTTCATCGGTATGCCGCTCACGGGGCCTTTAAGATGTCTAAGTTCTGGGAACGTTTTTTCTACATTTTCACCTTCATAACGCAGGGTTCATCGTATATGAGTCCCCGTACCTATGCCATATTACACCGGTTGCATCACGCGTTTGCCGACACAGAAGAAGATCCGCATTCGCCTCAGCATGCTTCCAACTTTATGACCCTTATGGATAAAACCCGCCGCAAGTATGCGGATGTGTATAATGGCCGGCTGATTGTGGATGAGAAGTTCACCAAAAATGTTCCTGACTGGGCCGCATTTGACCGCTTCGCGCATCCCTGGGTAACCCGCCTTTCATGGGTTGCTGTGTATACCTTATTCTATGTTCAGTTTGCAACCGCGTGGTGGATGTATCTCCTGATTCCGGTACACGCGCTGATGGGGCCTATCCATGGCGGAATCATCAACTGGTTCGCGCATAAATATGGTTCTACACCCTTTGCAATGAACAATACCGCCAGGAATCTTTTCCCGGTCGATATCCTGATGCTGGGAGAAGCGTACCATAATAACCACCATAAATACCCATCCAGCATCAACTTCGGAGTTAAATGGAATGAGATCGATCCGATCTATTTTACCATTCTTGCGTTCAATAAATTAAAGATCATCAAAGTTGTTCGGCCCACCGCTAAACAGATCGTGCGGCAGAAAGAGAAAAATCCGCATCATGTTATGGCCGACAGCCTGTTCTGACAATAAACAAGAATATTCTATAAACGCGGACTGTATGGTCCGCGTTTTTTTTTGCCCAATCAACCCACCGGGTTTGGGGTATTCTGATGTTTTCAACGCTGTACATGCTGATTGTTCTTACCTTTGGTGAAGGAAAATAAATTTATGTCGGAAGAAAAGAGCCTGAACTTTATTGAAGAAATTATTGAAGCACATCTTGCTGAAGGAGCCTATAAAGATATTGTAACCCGCTTTCCACCAGAACCGAATGGGTACCTGCATATCGGGCATGCGAAAAGTATTTGTTTGAATTTTGGTCTTGCGCAGAAATATGGAGGCTATACCAATCTCCGTTTCGACGATACCAATCCCGTAACCGAGGAAACAGAATATGTCGATAGTATTAAAGAGGATGTCCGCTGGCTGGGGTTTTCCTGGAAACATGAATTGTACGCTTCAGATTATTTTGATCAACTCTATGCATTTGCTGTAAAGCTGATAGAAAAAGGACTGGCTTATGTTGATGACCTGAGCGCGGAAGAAATTGCCGCGTATAAGGGTACACCTACAGAACCAGGCAAAAACAGTCCTTTCCGCGACCGCAGTGTCAGTGAAAATCTTGAGCTTTTCAGCCGCATGAAGAATGGCGAATTTCCGGATGGAAGTAAAACGCTTCGCGCGAAAATTGATATGGCTGCACCCAATATGCACCTTCGCGATCCGTTGATGTACCGCATTAAACATGCTGCTCATCACCGCTCCGGAGATAGCTGGTGTATTTATCCGATGTATGATTTTGCGCACGGGCAAAGCGACAGTATCGAAAAGATTACGCATTCCATCTGTACACTGGAATTTATTCCGCACCGGCCGCTGTACGACTGGTTTATAGAAAAGCTTGAAATATTTCCTTCCCGTCAATATGAATTTGCCCGCCTCAACCTTACCTATACGGTAATGAGTAAACGCAAATTACTGCAGTTGGTCAATGAGCAGCATGTCGAATCCTGGGATGATCCCCGGATGCCCACCATCAGCGGTATGCGCCGCAGAGGATATACCCCGCAGGCTATCCGCGATTTCTGTGATCGAATTGGCGTAGCCCGCCGCGATAACCTCATTGATGTTTCACTGCTCGAATATTTTGTTCGGGAAGACCTGAATAAAACCGCCCTGCGCAGAATGGTGGTATTCGATCCATTGAAAATCATTATTACGAATTTTCCGGAAGCTGAGGTGGAGATGCTCGAGGGCGAACAGAATCCTGAAGATAAAGACAGTGGTTTTCGGGAGATTCCGTTTTCCAGGGAACTCTATATTGAGCGTGAAGATTTCATGGAAGAGCCTCCAAAAAAATATTTCCGGCTTTCACCCGGTAAGTTGGTGCGGCTCAAGCACGCGTATATTATCCGCTGCGATGAGGTATTAAAAGACGAACAGGGCATCATTCATGCGCTGCACTGCTCCTATATTCCGGAAAGCCGCAGTGGGGCCGACACAT
Source organism: Bacteroidota bacterium (assembly GCA_023409675.1). Taxonomy (GTDB): domain Bacteria; phylum Bacteroidota; class Bacteroidia; order Chitinophagales; family Chitinophagaceae; genus Flavitalea. The sequence continues at coordinate 2,499 of JAEYRC010000363.1, read as the reverse complement.
CGGGGATCAATGTGAAGGGTACCCTGCACTGGGTGAGCATCGACCATGCCGTAACTGTTGAAGCCCGGCTTTATGACCGGCTTTTCTCTGTGGAAGATCCCTCCAATGAAGAAGGTGATTTCAAATCCTACATCAACCCCGACTCGCTGAAGATCGTTCAGTCGGCATATGCTGAACCCGCTTTACTGGAAGCCAGGTTTGAAGAACGTTATCAGTTTTTAAGGAAAGGTTACTTTACGCTTGATAAGGAAACCAGCGGAAGCCGGATCATTTTTAACCGTACAGTTACTCTTAAGGATCAATGGGCTAAAGAACAGAAAAAGGGCAGTTAAGCTGTTCAGATCCTGACCAGTTCGGGCATTGAAGCCCCGGAAACACTAACCCTTTTCAGCCAAAAGGGCGGTAATTGCATTTATTTCATTACCCCCTGTTTCCATTTTTCTTTGTTTTTTTTTAGCAAATCCGGTGTGGCACAAAAATGTTATAGGATCTGCTATGAAAGAGAAAATGTATGATGTGATCATCATTGGGGGAAGTTACGCGGGCCTATCGGCTGCCATGTCCCTCGGCCGCTCCCTGCGGGATACACTGGTAATTGACGGTGATAATCCCTGCAATAAACACACTCCACATTCGCATAATTTTTTAACGCGTGACGGAGAAACTCCCCAGGCGCTGCACAGTAAAGCGTTAGAGCAGGTGCTTAACTACAAAACGGTGGAGTTTATGTCGGGTTATGCCACTGGTGTTTCTCGTTCCTCGTCGGGATATACCATTCAAACAGAACATGGAGAATCCTATAACGCGCGCAAACTGATATTCGCCACAGGGGTTAAGGATATCCTGTTGCCCATACAGGGTTTTGAAGCATGCTGGGGAATTTCCATACTGCATTGTCCGTACTGTCATGGATATGAAGTGCGGGGAAAGCGTACCGGTATTTTTGCCAGTGGAAATGGCGGCTTCGGATTTTCAAAAATTATCAGCAACTGGACCAGCGACATTGTCCTTTTTACCAATGGCCCGGCAGAACTTACTGCGGAACAAACAGAGATCCTCAACCGAAAAAAAGTGGATGTCATCGAAATGCCTGTAGCTTCCATAGCGCATGAAATCGGGTATGTACAGCATGTGATACTCGAAAACGGAGACAAGGTTCCGGTATCTGCTTTATATTATAGTCCCGAATGTGTTCAGCATTCTGATCTTCCGAAAGAGCTGGGTTGTGAATTAAATGAACATGGGCTGATACAGGTCGACCTGTTTCAAAAGACATCAGTCAGTGGCGTATATGCGGCCGGTGATAACTCTTCAACAGGAAGATCGGTATCCGGAGCGGTGGCCAGCGGTTCCCTGGCAGGTATGATGCTTAATAAGGAGCTGATCGAAGAAGAGGTTGAAGAGATCCTGTAGGGGATTTTATACCTCTTATAACGATCACAGATAACCGATCCTAATGTTCATTTGCTTACATTCAACCCAAAAAAAATGGCTGCCCGAAAGCAGCCATTTTTTTGGTTATTCTAATATGGTGATTAATCATAGCCGGGGTTTTGATAGGCGGCTTTTTCATCATCCGTCATATCCATATTGTCGATCTGTCCCTGTGGAATTGGGCGCAGGTACAAATGCGGTTGAATATTGCGGGTATGGGTCTGCGGGGTATGGTCACCATAGTTTGGTCCGCCGATCTGGTAGGTTGAAGACAGTTCCGTCCACTTTTGAGACCGTACCAGGTCGTGCCAGCGATAGCCTTCACCAAAATATTCCCTTGATCTTTCAGCCAGAATATAATTGATATCGATCGTGGCCGGTGTTGCGGCTATCATTGCCGCGCTGTTGTCTTCCACCTTTGCAGTGTTGCCATTGTTATCCCAGCGCCATTTTCCTGCACGTGCCCGGATAACATTGATCAGGTCACGGGCTGTTTTTCCGGCCTGTGTAGTGGCTCCTTTCACAGCGGCTTCCGCGGCTACAAAGTAGAGTTCAGAAAATTTAGCAATATTGAAGGGGCGCGTACTGGCACCATTCGGTTGTCCAAGACCGGTACCATTGTCTGTTCTGTAGGGACCAAGCTTCCAAAGGCCGGGATATACGATCCTGCTGATACCATTAGGAGAGATCACAAAATCCGACCTGCCGGGCAGAACTCCTGCACCTACATTGCTTTTGTACACTGAATTGGAATAATCAATCGGGGTGGCGGGTTCTTCATCCAGGAAGGTCAGAATAGGATCGCCTGGATTAACCGCCATACCGTTGGCATTGAACAGGGAACCGGCAATACCGGCCTTGTCCCAGTTGCCATGATACGTGGTGGTAAACGTACCGTCGTAACGCGAATCATTGGTTTTATCAGCGAAAGTATTTTTTATGGCGCCAATAGTCGGAGACATCCTGGTCCAGGGTCTTCCCAGCGATTGCACGGCTTCCCGCTGAACAGAATTTACCGGCGTCCAGGGCGTGGCTGTCCGGCTGCTCGTAATAGTGGTATAATTC
>JAEYRC010000354.1 GCA_023409675.1 Bacteroidota bacterium | reverse complement strand
GGTATGAGTGGCGGCGGCGGCGCCAGCGGCAGTTGGTAAAAGCATTTCTAAACAGCATTTCCCGCAGAATACGCAGACAAGCAGCCAGCAGATTTCGCGGATTAAATCCGCGCGATCTGCTCTAAATCAGCGCCATCTGCGGGAAATGTATTTATTGGAGCTTCACCAACTTCAATACCTTCCGCTCATTTCCTGAGATAACTTCCGCTATATACGTCCCGGCTTTTAACGCTGAACCTATCTCAATTACATTTCCTGAAAAATAATTTATTCGTTCAAGCTGCTGTCCGCTCAGCGTCAGGATGATGATCTGTCCCGTATTGCGCGGACCCTGAATCAAAAACCTGAAATTACTCCGGCTTGGATTCGGATATACCTGAACGTCAAGTCCGGCATGTTCAGGTATGGGTGCAGCTTTCAACGTATTACCTACAGTTTCAGGAATGGTCACTGCGCATGAACCCAATGTAGCGCCCTGATTGAGTAAAGCGGCTACCTTACTTTTAGGGCTACAGAATGTTTTGCCCTCTTTACACAGTTGAATTTCTGCGGCATTATGAAACAGTTTCAGAATTGCCGGGTCTTTGTATAAGGAAGGGAAAAACTTTGCGAACAGATCTTCCAGCGGAGATATACAGCGAACATTTTTAACCTGAATGGTATAAGCAGCATTAGCCTTGCATCCATCCCGGTTGGTCAGTTCTACATGATAGGGGTAGCTGCCGACACTATTGTGACGAATTCGGGTGAATTTTTCCGTACTGCCATCGGACCATTTATAGGTATATGGTCCGCTGTTGCCAGCGGGAATAGCCACAATACGGTAGCTGTTGGCACCATAACCAAGATATATCTCACCGGGGACAGCACCCTGGGGATGAGCAAGTCCCGGTTTTATATATACGCTGATCGGATTACTGACCAATACTGCAGTGGTGCAGGTGATTACCTGATCATTCATCCCGGTGACTGACCAGATAATTGAGCTGTTGCCGGGTTTAAAATAACCTGAGGCATCCATTCCATCTCCGCTCCTGCGAGTGCTGCCTTGAATGGAGTATCGAATCGACCTGACCTCGCCACTAATTTCTGGTTCAGGTATACTATAGTTACCCGAACTGTCGTAGCAGAATTTCAGATCCGGCAAGCAGGTAACTACTGGTGGAGGATCGGGTATAGATTCTTTTGAATAGAGTATAACCAGGCTTTTACCATCACCATGATCCGCCATCAAATCAGGGTATCCGTCACCGTTAATATCCCCTGCCTTCTGCATATGGTGAAATTCTTTGTAAGAAAAATCGGGCTCATTAACAAGACCCGTATCGCTGCCATAAAGAATATAGGGTTCTAAAGGTTCCTTATTCCATTCTGGTATGGACGTTACCTGAATATCTTCAAACCCATCGCGGTTAATATCTCCAATAGCGTATAGCCTTCCTGCATGTGTTGTATAAATGTAATATTTTTTAAAAAGTGTATCATGATTAGCAGTATCCGGACCGGAAGCTGAACCGTAGATGGTAAACAAAGCTTCTACTGTATTATTAGACTCTTCAAAATGTAAAAGAACGTTTATGTCATTATACCCGTCGCCATTAACATCAGAAATAGTTATATCTCTGCTGGGAAAATATTGCTGAACCCTAAAATGTCTCCACACAAATTGATAATTAAACCCCTTTGGAGAACCCAGAAAAGCGTATGCGTTGGAATAGTAATCATAACCATGAAATATGAAATCATCGTATCCATCACCATTCATATCACCGGCTGCCAACCCAACCAGGTTAGTAAAATCATCCAGGCCTATCCAGTAGCTAGCTGATGGCGTGTTACCCAATGGGGATTTCCCTAAAAAAATATACAAATTGCCCATATCACTGGCAGGTGCCAAAAAATCATCATAGCCGTCATTATTCAGGTCGCCGGCTGGAAATGCCCTTCCATCCATGCTGTTAAAATAATACTCCCTTGAATGATTGTTGGGATCTCTGTATAATTCCCATCCGAGGGTTGAATTCAAGCCATCTGCTGAGCCAAAATAGATATCCTCCCAATAATATACATCATCATATCCGTCACCATTTACATCGCCAATACCATTTACTCTGGAGGTTCTTGAAGGTGGATAATGAATCAGGTTTATAATATTGTCGGGCGTACGATTCAATCCTGAGGAACTGCCGTGATAAACCAACAACAAAATTCTGCCATAAATACTGGGTTCATTATTACCTATTGGCTTCATGGCAACAACACCAATGTCACTGAATCCATCACCGTTTACATCACCTAAGGCGGCATAATGATGGAACTTGAAATCCGCGTCCAGCACAGGAAGCTGATAATAATAATTGGGCAGGGTGTCCGCTGAGTTCAACGAAGCTTTACCAATTTGCTTTGTCTCTTCGATAGTACGGCCATAAGCAGTTGTAGTCAAACTGATGGTCAGCATTGAAAAGAGAAGGAATAGGATATTCTTTTTCATGTGATATGTTTTTAAATACTTCCCACGCACTCTTTTGGTGAAACAATCGAACAAACAGTTAATTATATACGCCCATCTGCGTCTATCTGCACCATCTGCGTGAACGGCCGTTACAGCATTTTCACCAAACAACAGATGCGCAGTAGTGCAATGAATGATTGTTCGTAATAAATCTGCGCCCATCTGCTAAAATCTGCGCCAATCTGCGGGAAAGGCTGTTCCTGCATTTTTGCCATTCAACAGACACGAATAACCCTCGAATGTATATCCGAAAGAAACTGCGCCCATCTGCTAAAATCTGCGCCATCTGCGGGAAAGGCTGTTCGGCTGTTACTGCATTTTCACCAGCTTCACCACCTTCCTTTCTTTCCCGGAAATCACCTCCGCGATATAGGTTCCTGCCCGAAGTTTATGGCCCACTGTTATTGTTTGGTTCGATGATGCATTATTCAACACCTCCACCTGCCTGCCTGCCAGATCCATAATCCGGATCATCACCGGTTCATTGTAAATACTAACTACATTAAGTTGAAATGCATGTGATGAAGGATTGGGTGCCACGATCACTTTCAATCCACCGCGCAGGATATCCTCCATCTCATCGGTCATGAACGCTTCAGCGGGTATCACGCCCGGCGTACAGGCGCCGAGGGTATAGCCGGCACGGCTAATGCGTATATCCACCACCGCTTTGGTGAAGCACATGGTTTGCCCGTCCTTGCACACAGCGATTTTTGAATTGGATTTGATCAGATTCGCTAACAGCTGATTTTGTAAAATGGCAGGATACTGGCTCATGACCACATCGACAAGAGGGGAGGAGCATAGCGCATTTTCCACTTTAATCACCGTTGAGTCAGATGATTCGCAACCATGTACATTTTTCATCTTCACCCAATAGGGATATTCGCCTGGAATTTTTTCGGAGATGCGGGGATTTTTTTCGGTGCTGCCATTCGACCAGAGATAGGTGTAGGGACCGCCTCCACCGGCGGGTAGTGCTTCAATGCGAAAGGCTTCAGCGCCATAGCCTATATAAAAAGTATTGGGGTCGCCTTTGGGATGGGCAGAGTTAGATTTGATGGTAACGCCTGTAGGGTCAGCATGAATGAAACGAAGTGATGTCGTACATTTTAATTCCTGAAAATTGTAGCCAAGTGCCGACCAGATAATAGTATACGAGTCTCTGCCGTTGAAATATCCGCTCGCATTATTTGATTCAGTGAATATTCCGTTCAAATAATAGGTTATGTTCTGAATATGCCCTGTTGTTTGTAATTCGGGAACCGTATAATATCCTGCTCCTTTAAAACATTCATTCTGAACTAATGACTGGCAACTGATGGATAATGGTTCATAGGCGGGAGAGTAGAATATTTCAGGTTCTTCAAACAGCGCCAGGTCATCGTTGCCATCGCCATTAAGGTCACCCATACCTTTAACCTGAATTTTAGAATAAGTAGTATAAAATCCGACAAATTTTGTTAGATGGTACATCTTTCCGCCATAGTTGAGATCATCACCTAATTTGAAATCATCAAAGCCATCATTATTTATATCTCCCGGCGAACTATTCCAAAGCACTT
>JAEYRC010000254.1 GCA_023409675.1 Bacteroidota bacterium | reverse complement strand
GTACTGTAGTACTGTCAATTATTTCGAATTTATTGTACCCGACCATTAAATTTATGCCATTTATAAAAGCGCCATTCTTTTTAAATTCAATGGTTTGGCCTGCAGGATCTGCTGGTTTCCAGTCTGTTTCCGTTCCGGGACTTACGTAATATTCTGTATAGACCCACTTGCCCAAAAGATCACCAGCCAGGGCCTGGTCGACTTTTGAGGACTTATCACAGCCTGTGGTAAATATTAGCAATAAGAAAAGGGTTGAAATTATCTTAATCATATGACTTATTTTCCGGCTGACAACCGGACTAAGAGAAGCGTTGCATTATCAATATGATAAGTATTCTGTTAGTAAGGTATTTTATCTGCGCAAATCTGCTAAAATCTGCGCCATCTGCGGGAACTGTATTCTCCAAGATTACCCCTCAAAAATCAATGAAAACACCACCATCCTGGAATTCAGCTGATCGATCGAGCTGCTGTATTTCAGGTAGGGATCGCGGCTATGAATATTCCTCAGGCCGTTACTAATCTTTATTTCAGGAGAGAGAATAAATACCGGGAAGTAGAAGTTAAATCCAATACCTGCTTCAATACCAAAATCCATGCTGTTCAGCTTCACCAGTTCCTCCGCCCGGCGCGCGCGGGCATTAGAGGCCAGATCGTATTCTACCTTAGCGCCACCAAACATGTAAAAACGGAAATTATTGATCCGGTCGGAGCGGAATTTTAAATGCACCGGCAGACCAACTAAAATCGATTCAATCCGTTTGTTCATCACCTCAAATTCTTCATGACGTTCATCGGGGTAGGAAAGATGATAATTGATGTTGCGGTATGAGAAAAGCAATTGAGGAAAAATGGCGCGAACTTCAAACCTGGGAGAAAGCCGGTAGGTATGCAGTCCAGCCAGGCCAAATCCGCCGGTATTCATGGGATTGACCACCATGATGCTGTCGCGCTGTAAAAATTCAGGGTGATGACTTGCCTGCAGGCGTGAATTGTTATAGATCAGGCCTATACCCAGATAATATTTCTTCTGATCGTGATCAGGGAGATTCAGTTCAAGTTCGCGTTGCGCATTAAGGTTTTGGGTTCCCAGCAATGCTGCTGAAAAGATCAGTATCCCGATTACATTTCCTGCTTTCTTCCGCAATAAATTGTACATATTCCTAAGCTCAGCCTTTTTAATGTGGTTTGCGTAAATCCGACGTCCTGTAAAATGTGTAGAAATGTATCGCCTTCGGGAAATGCTTTAACGGATGAATGTAAATAGGAATAAGCGTCTTTATTTTTACTGACCCACCGGGCAATGCCGGGGGCGAATATTTTCATATACAGGTTATAAAATCCTGAAAACCATTTTTGCCGGGGTTTTGAAAATTCGAGGATGACCAGTTTACCCCCGGGTTTCAACACCCTTTTCATTTCAGCTAAACCTTTATCAAGATCTTCAAAATTCCGGATGCCAAAGGCTACGGTAATGGCATCAAACGTGTTTTCAGGGTAATTTATTGCCTCACTATCGCCCTTCACCAGTTCAATCCGGTCGTTTAACAATTCCTTTTCAACTTTCTTTCTACCCAGTTGAAGCATTCCTTCTGAAATATCTATGCCAATTATTTTTTCGGGCCGGATGAGTTTGGCGGTAAGTAGGGCGAAATCCCCCGTTCCGGTAGCCACATCGAGTACTTTTTTTGGGGCGATTTCGCGGAGTTCGCGGATAGCACGTTTGCGCCAGTAGATATCAATCCCCCCCGATAAAAAGCGGTTCATAAAATCGTAGCGGAACGCGATCTTATCGAACATTTCCGCTACCTGCTGCTTCTTGGATGCAGCGGAATCTTTGAACGGAACAACTTTATCGTGCGAATAACCACTCATGGGCGGCAAAGTTAGGTGAAAACACGCGTATTACGGGTCAATTGCCGGGGGCTAAGTATATTGCGGTATGACGATCAAATCAGCAGAATATGTCGTGAGCAGTCCCGACTATACGGCCTGCCCAAAGCCCGACAAACCCGAATATGCCTTTATTGGTAGAAGCAATGTTGGGAAATCTTCCCTGATCAATATGTTATGCAACAACCAGAAACTGGCAAAGACTTCCGGTACTCCGGGTAAAACCCAATTGATCAATCATTTTCTGGTTAATAAGGAATGGTACCTGGTCGATCTGCCCGGTTATGGATTTGCTAAGGTGTCGCAATCGGCACGAAACCGCTGGGAGCAGATGATTGAAAACTACCTGCGTAAGCGGGAAAACCTGATGAATGTTTTTGTGCTGATCGACAGCCGGCATTCCCCTCAAAATATAGATCTTGAATTTCTTAAGCAACTGGCTAAATGGCAGGTGCCTTTTTGCCTTGTCTTTACAAAAGCGGATAAAGAAACCCAGCGTGTCGTAAGCCAGCATGTAAAAGCATTTCTCGATAAAATGCGCGAGAGTTGGCAGTTCCTCCCCCAGCATTTCGTGACCAGTTCAGAAAAAAAAATGGGCCGGGAAAAGTTATTGTCCTTTATCGAAACATTGAATAACGAGGGAGATGAGGAAGAATAGAATGCTATCTTTCTGCCATAGCAGAAAGGCGCGCTAAAAAGAATTTTGGCTAAGCCCATGCTCCCGATCAATTCACCACGCGGTTGGCGCAACTGCTGCTTGCAAACGCCTCCGGTTTGGCCTTGAACGCAAAGCCCATTCCAAGAATATAGCCCATCGCTTCCTTAAGGGCATCATTACTTTTGAAATTGGGATTGGTGTTAATGTCGGCATGAACTTCCATATCCACATCATACAATGTGAATAGGGTGCACAGTTCGTAGGCAATCTCAATACTTTTGGCAACTTCTACCAGCATCCTTTCCCGGATACTGTAATGATGTTTTGTCTTTTCATTGTGGATGAACATAAAGCCGCCATGCCCTTCCCGAAGAAAGACAATAACCGTCGCAAATTCCGTTTCCGACCCCTTAACCTGCGAATCGGTTCCAATACAGACTTTCAAATGATAACCGTTAGCGGTTTCGCGTTTAATGGCGTTTTCCACTGCATCGATAATGGGCAGATCAATCGGATCGCCGTTGAATCTTCTCCAGAGCATATGTAAATGGGTTTTCTAAATTTACCGATTTACCGGAAAACTAAAAATTATCATTTGCCACAGCAATTCTGAGCTCTAACAGATTATTGATTTCGGCCTAACGTTTCGGAGATATTCAGGGCTGTATTTTTTGAGAACGTGCAGATCCGGCAGTTTGAACCCGTAAAATGAATATTTCCTGCAGCCGGTCCGGAAGCGTAAGACTGTTCCTGCCTTTAACAAGCAAGCCCTTTGCAGCCAGTGTTCCATTGGCGCGGTATAACATATAATTTCCCGGACTACTAACGGTAACCAACACCTGTTTCGACCTGAATTCCCGCTGAATTAAAATATCTTCATTAAAGTCGGCCCTGAGCAACAATATCCGGGAATATGCAGTATTATCGGGATGGTCCGTGATCACCTTAAGACGGTAATAAAGTGCCGGATACCGCAATGGCTTCCATGAGTAGTTTCGTGCAGTGGATGGCAGCGTCACCAGTGTATTGAATTGCTGTCCATCTGTTGAATACTGTATTTCTACGCGATGAATGGATTCATCTGCCTGGTAATTCCAGTAAAGATGATGCATTTCATTATTACTGATCCCGTTCAGGGTAATAGCCGTTACAGGCAGCGCATGGGCCATAATGCCCGCAAGGGTATAGGTACCCAGACTGTTTATTTTTTTCATATTGTCATTCCCCCGGCCTTCTACTTCTACAAAATATTGGCCCGCAGGTAAAACAGTATCCAGTCCTGTATTCAGGCGTAAGGCATCAAAACGCTTGAATTTTTGAAATTTAACCGGCTGAATGAGGCTTAGGTTCAAATGTACATTCGCGCCTGAATTAAATTCTCCGGCATAGAAAGGTATAACGTTGAGGGATAACCGGGTCGTGCGGGGTAATACAATCCGGAAAACATCGTTATCATCCGGAGTGTTGATGATGCCGGCTATGCCAAATTCTGCTGAACTCGTATTGAGCAGTGTAGCAGTTGCTGTATCATTACCATGGTCATCAGATTTTAAAAAAATGTTGCTGTTGCGCTGGATAAGCGCTATGTCATCCTGTATTTGAGTACAGCCCAGGGATGAAGGGCCGGTATGCCATGTGGTTACATTATGATAATAACCGATGCCCATAATAGGCGCCCAGCCAATTTCGCCACTACCAACACCTGATGCATATTCCTCGATCATAGAACAATCGTCGCGGTAATTACTCTGATGGTTCAGGCCAAGGGCATGGCCAATTTCATGAGATGCCGCTTCCGCAATAAATTTGGGATTGTTTTGCAACAGGGAACTGAAAACAAATACCGGCGTTTCATCGCCCCAGTTGAACGA
>JAEYRC010000192.1 GCA_023409675.1 Bacteroidota bacterium | reverse complement strand
TCCCTGGTGCTGCTGATCGCCTTTGTCATCGCCGGAGTGTTTGTAGGCGGTCTCCTGCAGATCAACCAGATGAAACTGATTGAAAAGATTCAGCAGCAGCTTTTTGTCCGCTACTCCTTTCAGTATGCCCTCATCATCCCCAACTTTAACCTGAAAGGCGTGGATGGAGTGTACCTACCGGAACTCGTGAACCGCTTCTTTGATACCATCCCCCTGCAAAAAGGGATCTCTAAACTTTTACTCGATACGCCCACCGCCTCTATCCAGATCCTGTTCGGCCTGATCCTGCTGTCTTTCTATCACCCCATATTCATCATCTTTGGCATTTTACTGATCATCATCCTGTTCTATATCCTGCGCTCTACCACCGGCAAAGGCCTGGCCACCAGCCTGCTCGAAAGCGATTATAAATATAAACTACTCGGCTTCCTCGAAGACCTGGCAAGTATGATCACCTCCTTTAAATTTTCTAAAAACAAAGCGCACCACCTGGTGAAAACCGATGAGTATGTTACGGGTTACCTGAAAGCGCGTACCGCCCACTTTAAAATTCTGCTCTTTCAGTACTGGACGCTGATCGCCTTCAAAGTGCTGATCACTGCCTCCATGCTTATCGTGGGGGCTTACCTGCTGATCGAACAGCAGCTGAATATCGGTCAGTTTATTGCCGCCGAACTCGTGATCCTCATGATTATCGCCTCTATTGAAAAACTGATCATGAACCTCGACAAGATCTATGATGTTATGACCTCAGTGGATAAGATCACCAAGGTGACCGACAATCCCACTGAAAAAGAAGGTGGTATCGACCTTAAGCCCGGACCTGATGGCCTGTCGATCGACGTACAACAACTTTCGTTTAAGTATGAGGGTGAGGAATACCTGCTCAAGGATCTTTCCTTCAGTATTAAGGCAGGAGAAAAAGTTTGCCTGCAGGGAACCTATGGTGGCGGGAAGTCGACCCTGCTCCGCCTGCTCAGCGGCACCTATACTGATTTCATTGGTAACCTGCTGATCGATGGCAGACCCATTCAAACCTATAACCTGTATTCGCTACGCAGCCAGACGGGCATTATGCTGCACCAGCAGGAGATCTTCCACGGTACGATACGGGAAAACATCAGCATGGGTAACGACCAGGTGAGTTACGACGAACTCGATCGGCTGGCCGAGCTGGTCGGATTGAAATCTTTCATCAACTCGAAAAATGAAGGCTATGAATTCCTGTTACAACCTGCAGGTCAGCACCTGCCGGGACGGATCATTAAAAAGATTCTCCTGATGCGGGCGCTCGTCCTTCAACCTAAATTATTGCTGCTGGAAGAACCCTTCCAGGGAATGGAGCCCGAGTACCAGCAAAAACTGCAGCATTACCTGCTGAAGGAATTACAGAGCACCACCATCATCGTTGTGACCAGTGATCAGCAGTTTGCCCGCAACTGCGATAAAGTGCTGATGCTGGATAATGGAACCATAACCCCCATAATGCAATAAGCACATGCAGGCAGTACGAAAAATAGTCGAAGCAAAACTGGCGGGTAAAGCGGCGCAGTCGTTTACGACCGTATACCGTTCGGCTGAAAGCAGTAACATCCGCTATTGGGTGTATGGGATTCTGATTGTTTCCCTGATCATCCTCTTTTTGCCCTGGACGCAAAACATCCGGGCAAGAGGATCGGTTACCACCCTCAGCCAGGAATTGCGGCCGCAGGAACTGAATACGATCATCGCCGGACGTATCGTGAAATGGTATATCAAAGAAGGTGATTTCGTAAACAAGGGCGACACGATCGCGCAGCTGGCGGAGATAAAAGACAATTACCTCGACCCCCGCCTGCTGAGCAGAACACAGGAGCAGATCAATGCTAAATCCGCTTCCATCTCTTCCTACAACCGTAAAGTGGAAGCCAGTACCGGACAGATGACCGCTATTGAACAGGCCCGTGTACTGAAACAGGAACAACTGGAAAATAAACTGAAGCAGTTAGACCTGAAGATCACCAGCGACAGTATGGAAATGATCGCTGCACGCAATGATTTTAAGATCGCTGAAGAACAATACCGCCGTCAGCAGATCATGCGCGACAGTGGCCTGGCTTCGCTCGTACAGGTCGAGCAGCGTTTGGCCGGCTATCAGAATGCTATGGCAAAGAAGGTCAGTGCGGAAATAAAGTTTACCAATACGAAGACGGATCTTACCAATACAAAGCTTGAACTCAACCAGGTTGCCCAGGAATATGCGGAGAAATTATTCAAGGCAGAAGCCGAACGGGCAGCCGCGCAAAGTGAGATCGCTGCGGGGCAGGGTGAACTGGCCAAGCTTTCCAATCAGTATGCGAACTATTCAATTCGCGCGGGGCAATACTACCTGCTGGCGCCACAAAGCGGACAGATCGTAAATGCTACAAAGGCCGGGATCAACGAAATTGTTAAGGAAGGAGAAAAACTGGTGGAGATCGTACCGACGCAGCCCGACTATGCAGTGGAGTTGTATGTGCGTCCGCTTGATCTGCCCTTATTGTCAACAGGACAGGAAGTGCGGTTTATATTCGATGGCTTCCCGGCGATCATTTTCAGTGGCTGGCCTGAAGCTTCGTATGGAACCTTCGGTGGCCGCATCGTGGCGATCGAAAGTTCGGTGAGCACCAATGGAAAATTCAGGGTGCTGGTAGGAGAAGATCCGGCCGACCGACCCTGGCCAACGTCATTGAAAATGGGCATCGGTGCTTCATCGATAGCACTGCTCAATGATGTGCCCATCTGGTATGAGCTGTGGCGTAACATCAATGGATTTCCTCCCGATTACTACCAGGATAAAGAAAAGAAAGATGAGAAAAGCGCCTACTAAATATACGCTTACAGCTCTCCTGCTTTGGAGCTGCAGTTGCTGCCTGGCCCGGGATACAACCGTTGTTTTAGACAGGGAAGCATTCATGAACATTCTTCGTTCATACCATCCCGTTATACGGCAGGCAGGCTTGCAGGTACAATATGCTGCCGCCGGCGTTCAGGAGGCCAGGGGCGCTTTCGACCCGCGCCTGGAAGCCGGGTTAGACCGCAAAACCTTTGACGGAGAATTGTACTACAGTTATTTCAATCCTCAACTCACCATTCCAACCTGGTATGGAATCGACATCCGGGCCGGAGCGGAAGAGATCGTGGGCAACCGGCTGAGTCGCGAAGCTACCATGGGCCAGACCAGCTATTTGGGTCTTCAGGTGCCGGCAAACAATCTGCTCTTCGACAGCAGGCGGGCGACCTTACGACAGGCACAAAGCATGCTGCAACTGAGTGAAGCAGAACGTTCGCTCGCTATCAATGACCTGGTCTTTGACGCCTTAAATGCCTATTGGAACTGGGTGCAGGAATACCGTCTGTATGCCATCATCACCGAAGCGGTGCGGGTGAATGAAGCCCGGATTGGTTTCGTTAAAACCGAATATGAGCAGGGCACCAGGCCGGCCATAGACACCATAGAAGCTATGACCCAACTGCAGGATTTTTACCTGCGGCAAAACCGGGCCTGGCTATCGTTTCAGAATGCCGGGCTTGAACTGACGAATTATATGTGGCTTGAGCAGAACCAGCCATATGAATGGAGTGATAACATACTGCCTCCGGAAGCTGAACTGGTTAAGCAGCCCGAACTGCCCACGCTGGAAAGTCTGCTTGACGAATCCCTGAACCAACATCCCAAATTGCAGGCGCTGGAATACAAATCAGATATTCTTGAAATTGAACAGCGGCTAAAGGCCCAGTCGCTGCTGCCCAAACTTAACCTCAAAGCCAACCTGCTGAGCAAGGGTTATGGTCTTCCTAAAGATATATCGATACCAATGCTGGAAAACAATTATAAACTGGGTGTGGATTTCAGTGTACCATTATTTCTTCGTGGCGCGAGAGGAGCTATTCAGGCGGCAAAAATTAAAGTGTTGGATAATACGACAGAACAGGAACGCGTACGGCTTCAGGTGCAAAACAAGGTAAAGGCTTACTACAATGAAGTCTTTTTGTTACAGCAGCAACTCGAACTGTATGAACAGAATCTTGAGAACAACCGAAGACTTTTTCAGGGCGAACGGATTCGCTTTGAAGCCGGAGAGAGCACTTTATTTTTGCTGAATACACGAGAAAATAAGGTGTTGGAAATCAACAAGGCGTTAACGGAGTTGCGGGCCAAATGGCAAAAGAGTTATGCCGGACTTTTTTGGGCAGCAGGCTTGCTGCAATAAATTTTATTTGCGGGCCTTACGGTAACTATCAAGCGCACTGAATACAAGGTGGTGTAGAAAGTCGACCAGCGCCCGCGCGGTCTTCGCATGACCGAAGTCGGTAAGTCGGGGTAGATGCTCCTGAAAATACATCTGATGATGGGCCGTTTCAATCAGGCTGCTTCCCAGCGAATGGGGGAAGGGAAAGCCGGGCTTGTATTCCAGAAAAACTTCAGCAATCCGGTGGCAAAGGTCTTTATAAGGTTTAAATAACTTCGCTTTGTTGTCTTCCGTAACGTGTTTGGTGAGGTACGCTTTATTGCCTTCTGCAATGACGATCCGGTGCAGCATATTCTTATCAATATGCTCCAGGATAAACTGATCGGGTTCCTGGAAGGTTAGCAGGCGAATGATGGTATTGATCTTATGTTGTGCATCCTTAATATTATTGGTATGAAAGATCAACTGGTATTCCATCCAGGTCCAATACCAGGTGGTGATATAGGTAAGCAGGCGATGTTTGTTTTCAAAATAGCGGTAGATGCTGGCTTCGGTGGTGCCTACCTGCATGGCCAATTTTTTAAATGTAAATTCTTCAAAGCCCAGCTCATCGATCATGGTGATTCCGTGGCGTACAATATTGCGGCCAAGTTCTGTGCTTTCGGGGTCGCGCACATATAATTTTGGATTCATCTTGATCTGAAGCTGTAATTCCATTGCTGCGAATTTATAAGCAAAGTTAACCTTCATGAATGAATACATCGATAAATAATAAGAGAACTATTATCGATAATTGGTTTACTCCGTGGCGGGAATGGTGCATTTATCGATAGAAAAAACCGGGTAATAAACCATTCAGCTAATGCAGCAATTGTCTATAATTCTCGAATAGCGGTGGTATGTCGCATTTGCCCTTCCAATTTGTCGTAATTCAGGCCTGAGGTTGAATTTTGGACCGTGTAAATT
>JAEYRC010000168.1 GCA_023409675.1 Bacteroidota bacterium | reverse complement strand
GGCTGGTACTGTGCACTTTCTGTAACAACAGTTTTGGCCTGCTCAATTTTGGCTTCGCCGGAAACATGGTCAAGATGCAGGTTAATGATGCGTAATTCTTTGCCGCTGGCCTTTTCGCGGAGACGTACCCAGTTGGCATGCCGGGCTCTTGCCGTGTCCCACGACTTGCTTCCCGCTACCAGCGGTGTTTCGGAAAGCCAGTAGGTACCTCCCGTCAGCAGTTCGTATCGCTCTTTGGAAAAAAGAATGGGGTTTTTGGCAATGCCATGATAGCCGGTAGGATGCGCATCCATCTCGGGGCCTTCAAAGCCAAAAAACTGGAACGATGGAAAGGCTTTTATAAAATCGTCTGCCTGCACTTTCAGCACTTCCTTCAGCGAGATAATGTCCGGCTTTTTGTCGCGGATGATCTTCAGGCAAATATCCCGGCGAACCGACCAGCCCACGCCTTTGGCTTCATCTTCTTCAAGCGCCACACGGATATTACAGCAAAGAATGCGGTGCTGGTTTTTCTTATAGAAAGCTCCCGCGGCTGTTGCCTGCCCCATGAAGGAAGTACCGGCGCCAACGCAAGGCTGCCAATTCCCTTAATAAATTTTCTTCTGCTGTCAGACATTACAGAACTGTTTAAAAAATTATCCGGTGAAACAATCGATCCGCTCATCTCACGATCAGCTATCTGTTTTCTCCTGTCTTATGTTCACCACGTTTATATTCTTTCTCAACTGCTTTAACAGGTTCGCCTGTATTTTCAATTTGCCGGGTTTATCAGCCAGGTTATGATTTTCTTCCGGGTCATTTTGATGGTCATAAAGCTCAAGCACTTCTTTTTCTCCTTCCTTTACCCAACACACCAACCGGTAACGATCGGTTCGGATTGAATACCCGGTTCTGCTACCGCGATTACATTGTGTATAGGCAGCCGGTTTGCCTTTTGCAGTGGATTTTTTTAGCAGCGGGACAAAACTTTTCCCTTCAACATGAGCAGGAATGGGAATACCCGTAAGTTCAGCGAGTGTGGGATAAATATCGATCAACTCAACCAATCCATTGACCTCACTGTTCTTTGGAAATCCGGGCACACGAACCATCAGCGGCACCCTGGCATCCAACTCAAAATTTGACGCTTTTCCCCAACCGCCGTGCTCACCCAATTTAAAGCCATGATCGCCCCAGAGAACAACGATCGTATTTTCGGCTAACCCTAACCGTTCTAATTCGTTTAGCACTCTTCCTATCTGCGCATCTACAAAACTCACGCATGCATAATAGCCATGCCGCATTTTACGGGCATACTCATCGGGTACCGGCCGTAATTGGGGCACGTCGGTGTAGGTATAAAACTCTTCCATCGATCCCAATGCATAGGGAGTGTTTTCGGGAGGGGTTTTGTTTTGCGCAACCTGGATTGTTTCCCTTTTATACAAATCCCAGTATTTTTTTGGGGCGACAAAAGGCAAGTGCGGTTTGTTAAAACCAACAGCAAGAAAAAAGGGTTTTTCCGATGACTTCAATTGCTCTAAAGCTTTGATGCTTTCCAACGCGATTTTTCCATCGGTCAGTGAATCATCCGGCAAATCAGTGATCTCATAAGCTGGTCCCCGTTGCGTTCTTTCCAGCGCTGAGCCGATAAGCCCTGCTTTTTTGCCTTCTTCAAATTTTTTCCATCCCGCTTCATTCAATGCGGCGTTGGCATACGGTGCACGGGGTTGAACGGCTGCCGGTCCAAATTTTTCCGCCGGGTAATTTACTGACCAGGATTGCACATCGTCTACATGAAAGATTTTTCCAAACCGGTTCGCAAAAAATCCATTGTCTTTAAACAGCTGCGGCAACGACTGGATGTTGGGCAACGCCACCCGGAAATCGGTGTACAAACCAAATACTTTGGTAGAATTGGGTCTTGTTCCTGTCATTAAACTGGCACGAGAAGGAGCACAAACAGGGTACTGACAATATGCCTTGTTAAACAGGGCCCCGGTACTTGCCAGCTTATCCATATTGGGGGTGATGGCATGCCGGGCACCATAGGCGGAAAGCTCGGGCCGCAAATCGTCAACAGCGATAAACAAAACATTCATTCGTTTGCCCGTTGCACTTCCTTTTACCGAAGGCTTCGTAGCAGAATGGCTTTGCTGAGCCACTGCGCTTTGACAAAAAATAAAAAGACAAAGAAGCAGCAAAAATGACTTCCTTCTTTTCATTTTCAAAGGCAATGTTTTGTATACCTTTTTACGTAACATAAAAAATGCAAACGCTGTTTTCGTGATTAATTGCGATGATAAACGTCCCCTGGCAGCAGGCCCCGTTGCTGGCTTACAACGATCAATCCTGCGAGTAACTTTTTTTCCGGTTCCCGTCCAATCAGTGGTTCCATATAAATTTATATCCAGCCAAAATTAGCTAAAAATGTAAGATTTGGCTGATTATAGAACTTTATATGTAGCCAAATCTTGCGTCCTGAGCCAGATTTGGCTACATATATAGGTCAATTCATCCTTAGCCCTGCTCCTTCAGTAGCGCAAAAACCGAGTAAATCTCCTGATAGGAGTAAAAACAATGATTACCCCTTCACAGCCTTTCATTGGCCTGCGAAGCCTTTTCCTTCCATTCGTTTCCTGAGTAAATTCATGTCTTCACCGACTTTCCGATCCAGGATCTTTGCATAGTGCTGTGTGGTGCGTAGGTTTTTATGACCTAGCATTTTTGAAACGCTTTCAATGGGTACGCCGTTGTTCAATGTAATGGTCGTAGCGAAAGTATGGCGGGCGATATGGAAGGTCAATGGCTTTGTAATACCACACAGATCTGCAATTTCTTTTAAATAAGCATTCATTTTCTGGTTGCTGGGAACCGGCAGCGCCCTTCCTTTCTGTACACAAACCGGGTGATCCCTGTAAAGATCAATAATCGCAAGGGCAAAGGGTAGAAGAGGAATTCGGGATGGGACATCTGTTTTCTGCCTGCTGGTGAAAATCCATTTATCACCGTCTATACCGATGCGAATTTCTGAATGGTGAAGCTTTTTGACATCAGCATACGCCAGGCCGGTAAAGCAGGCAAAAAGAAAAATATCCCGTATTTGATGTAACCGCTCGGTTGCAAATAGTTTGCATCGTATGCGTTGTAGTTCCTCTTCCGTAAGGAATTCTCGATCCACTTCTTTCTTTGTCATCGCGAATCCGGCGAAAGGGTCTCTCAACAACCATCCATTGCGGACGCAGCGGTTGACAATCTTCCGGAAATTACCCAAATATTTAATCGTGGTATTGTGATTACATTTCCGAACACTTCGTAGCCAGAAATCATATTCCGTGATGAACTCAAAATCCAGGCTCTTAATCTCCATGTCTGAAACGTTATACTTCCATTGCAGAAAAGACCGGGTGTGCGCCAGCAATGATTCATAGCGCTCCAGTGTTGCCGCACAAACTTCCTTGCCGACCAGCGTTTTCATTTGATCATTGTGATACCGGAAAATCTCCATCAGCATTTTAGGCCGGTCTGTTTTCCCTTTTAAGATGTTTTTCAACATTTCAGCGGTGATGGTTTTGCCCCTCTCCAGCAACTGGCGTTTTGCTTCATATACCTTTGTCTGCAGCGTATCCAAATAGGCATTCAGGGCTTTGCTGTCTTCCCTGGATCCGGAAGCTCTTTGTGCATGAACATTCCAACGGGACGGGTCCCACTCGCTTCCGGTGGAAAGTTCTTTGGGGACACCATCAACGGTGATGCGCAGGTAAATTGGCATGTTTCCTTTCTGGTAACTTTTTGGCTTTTTCAGGTAAAAAAGAAGACCAAAACTTTTTTCTAACATCGTAACTGTTTTTGGGGTTAACAAATTACGATTTGCAACGAGGAAACAGGGAGCTGTTCAAATTCTGAAGTAGTTAAATACCAACTCGTTAGCCCATGTTCAGTGAGTCATTTTTTGCCGGCGGAAAAACTCACGATTTACTCACTGGATTTTGGAGCATTCTGGTGATTTTTGACAATGTCCGAAAACAAAAAAGCCTGCAAAATCAGCGATTTGCAGGCTTTTACTCTTTTTGACATTCGTTTTGGCGGAGGGAGAGGGATTCGAACCCCCGGACCTGTTACAGTCAACAGTTTTCAAGACTGCCGCAATCGACCGCTCTGCCATCCCTCCGCGGCAAAAATAGTGGTTGGATAATAACCCTCAAAATAAATTCTGAATTCAGAGAAAATAATTATTGATTGATACCCTTTTCGCTGCATTGGCCAGCATTCGGATAGGCATAAACTTCAGTTTACCAACTGCGGTAACTACGCGAATTCATTTCCTTATCATCAGAATGATACCTTCAATGAAACCACCAGGTTGGAGCCGGCTGCAACAATTCCCGAGGAATAAGGCCTGTACCGCCGGTTGGTAATGTTTTCCCAGGCAATAGTGAATATTGCGGCATGATGTATTGGGGTTGAAGCGCGCAAATTTATCGTGTACCAGGATGGCGAATAGGGGTTCCCGTTAGCATCCGTGGCATAAAGGTCTGTTTTTTGCTGCTCGCTGGGGGCGAGTTTATCATTTGTTATCTCCCCGTTATACTGAAGGGCGGTTTCTAAAAACAGCTTTTTGGTGCGATAGCGCAGAAACGCGCTTCCATAAAATGGCGGGGCATGCCGCAAGGGTACGGCAATATCCTGTTCATCATCGGTTTCCTGCCCATTCACCCAGTTGGCATGGGTTTCGAGCGATATACCATCATAAATCTGCCAAAGTGCACTGAGCTGCAGTCCCCATACCGTTGCCCGGGCTACATTCTGCAGGGCTTCTACCCCACTCATCCGGCCATCAAAAAAGATGCTGTCGGCACCATTAAAACTGAAGGGCCGCCGTACTATGGCATTGGTCAGTAAGGTATAAAATCCATTTACCTCGATCCGCAGTTTTTCCGGGATCTGCTTTACAATTCCCAATTCCATGTTCCAGGCATATTCTGAGCGAAGACCCGGATTGGGAACCGTGATAATTCCCGGCGTGCTTTCAAAGAGTTTCCCGATATCATCGACATTGGGCATACGGTAGCCGGTTGACAGCGTGGCATTGATCTGAAAATTCTCATTCAGGTTGTACGATAATCCACTGCTGCCGGTCAGGGCGCCGGAATTCAACACTGCCTCTTCATAGGGAAATTTGATAAAGCTGCTGTCGAATTTAGCGGACAGCGTATTGTAGCTGTAGCGCAATCCCGTGTTCATCGTCAGTGCCGGAAGAATGTTCAGTTTATAACTGCCATAAATACCCGAAGTGGTCCAGTTGCTGCCATCGGGATAGCGGCTTACCGCCGGTACCGATTCGGCTGTTTCGATGTTAACACGCTGGCCATCACTGCCCACCTTATTGGTAACATGTTCAACTCCATAGAATAACCGGCCCGGCCCTATTGATTTCACCGCGTCCCAGTTGATGTTGGCAGCATGAACTTTTTCGCGCTGGATATTCCGGAATACCGACGTGCGGCTGCGGTCTACGCGACTTTCGTCATAATTCTGATAGGCAATAACGAGCCGTGCTTTATCGTACAGCGCTGTTGATCGGGTATGTTCAGCCTGCACATTGTGCATTCGCCAGATCATAGGCCCATAATACCATTCTGCAAACCGAAGCGCTCCGGAACGATACTGGATCAGCCGGTCGTAGCGGGGCGCATCACCGGTTGCGGCATAGGTAAAACTATATTGCAGGTCGAGGTATTTTGTGGGACGAAACCGCAGCTTCTGTAACAGGTTCAACTGATCATAGCCACTGTTGCGCTGGATGCGGGGGTTAGGGTTGGAAAGAATTACATCCTGCTGCTGCTGGCGGGCAACATATTCCGGGCGAAGGTAGCTGTCCTGACCGCCATATTTACCCATTTGCAGGTCATCGAAGTGGCTGTATCGGGCGGAGCTGAACAGCGCCCATTTTTTTCCGCCGGCGCTTAGCTGTGCCTGGCCGGTATTTTCATGATTTGCACTGGAATACCTTGAAAAAACACTTCCCCGGATATAGGGTTTTGAATCCGTTGCCAGCTCAGGCCTGATAGTATGGAAATCCATGACGCCGCCTATGGCATCACTTCCATAGACCAGCGAACCCGGACCAAAAATAACTTCGGCGGACTGAATCGTAAGCGGATCAATACTGATCACATTCTGCAGGTTGCCGCTTCGATAAATGGCATTGTTCATTCTAACCCCGTCGACCACCAGCAATACCCTGTTGGTGGCGAAGCCGCGGATCATCGGACTTCC
>JAEYRC010000155.1 GCA_023409675.1 Bacteroidota bacterium | reverse complement strand
TGTATTTAAAAGTGTGTTCAGAACAGGTGGAATTGATATGACCGGCCGATATTTCTTCAGCGATACCAACCAGTTGAAGAATATGGGGGCATCGGTTTCGCTTGGTAAGCAGCTAAAATGGCCCGATGACTTTTTTACACTGGTGTATTCACTGAACTTTACCCAGTACAAACTCAATAACTATCCGTTATTCACCCAGAATTTCCGGAATGGTGTTTCAAACAATTTCAACCTGAAAATCGCGCTGAACCGCAGTTCTGCAGGTCCGAACCCGATATTCCCGACCACGGGTTCGAACTTCATGTTCAGTGGCCAGTTTACGCCACCTTATTCACTTATTAATAAGTCTATCACCAATGCCGACAGTTATAAGCTGCCGGAGTTTCATAAATGGCGTTTCAATGCCGAATGGTTTATTCCCATCGGGAAGGGAATGGGTGCGGATAAGAGCAAACAGTTTGTGCTGAAGGCGGCCGCTAAATACGGATTTATGGGCCGCTATAATAAGGATATGGATTATTCTCCGTTCGAGCGGTTCCAGGTAGGCGACGCGGGGCTGGCCAATGGCAACTTCATTCTGGGATATGACATCATCGCCCACCGGGGTTATCCGGTTTACGAAAATTCAAATCCGAAGGTGAACCCCGATCAGCAGAATGCGCGTGAGTTCTTTACTATATTCAATAAATATACACTCGAGCTGCGTTTCCCGTTCACCACCAATCCCAGCAGTACCATTTACGCTACCACCTGGTTTGAGGCGGCAAATGGCTGGTTTGATTATAAAACCTATAATCCTTTCAGGCTGCGTCGCAGCGCGGGCGTGGGTATGCGGTTTTTCCTGCCCATGTTCGGATTGTTAGGGTTTGATTATGGCGTAGGGTTCGACCGGCTTACCCCGACCAACTCTCTGCGCGACGCCAGCCGATTTACCTTTATGCTTGGCTTTGAACCGGAATAAACTTTCGCCCCATAATATTGTCTAATCCTGTAAATTGACAGCATGAAAAAGTTATTGACCGTATTATCAGTTCTACTGATGCTTGGATTTACCGTTCAGGCCCAGCGGTATGCCGTTGTGGATACAAAATATATTCTGGGCAATATGCCATCCTACGCTGAAGCGCAGAAAAAGCTTGATCAATTCAGCGCGCAATGGCAGCGTGAGATTGAAGAAAAACAACTGGCGCTGGATAAACTTTACAAAAATTATGAAGCCGAACAGGTAATGCTCAGCGATGCACTGAAAAAAAAGCGGGAAGATGAGATCTTTGTCCGGGAAAAAGAAGTGCGCGACCTGCAACGCCAACGGTTTGGATTTGAAGGAGATCTGTTCAAAAAACGCCAGGAATTGGTAAAACCCATACAGGATATGGTTTATAATGCGATTCAGAAGATTGCTGTAAACCGCCAGTACGATTTTATTTTAGATAAAAGTGAAGGAATTACCATTATCTTTGCCGACCCAAAATTGGATCGCAGTGAAGATGTGTTGAAGGAACTGGGTGTTAAATAATTGTAAAAGACAAGTCGGTCAAACAACGAAATCCGGTAAAACATCAACTTATACAGTACATCCGCAATCCCATTCCGGGCTCTAAACAAAAAACAATTAAACAGCAATGAAAAAAATTCTCTCTCTTGTAGCGCTGACCTTCGGACTGATGGCTACAATGCAGGTTTCTGCTCAAACGGCAGCAACGAAAATCGGGTATATCAGTACAGAAGAACTGATCAGTATCATGCCAGAAACCGTTAAGGCCGATTCAAACCTTACTCAGTACCGTAACGCGCTAATCCAGAATGCGCAGGATAAGGAAGCTGCACTTACTGCGGCTATTGAAAAATTCAATTCGGATTCCGCTAAATTCACTCCTGCTGTTAAGGATGTAAAAAGAGGCGAACTCCAAAAAATGCTTCAGGACCTGAGTGCGGAAGAACAACGTATTCAGCAACAACTGGAACAACGCCGTAATGAGCTGATTGGGCCCATTAATAAAAAGGCTTTTGATGCCATTCAGGCCGTGGCGAAAGAAAGTGGATATGCATATATCCTGGAAAAAAACGCTTTGCTCGTTGCTCCTCCCGGTGATGATGTTCTGGCATTAGTGGCTAAAAAACTCAATATCACGCTTCCGCCTGCTGGTCAGCGACCACAGCAATAGGTAACGGATACCATACATTAGTACAGCCCTGCCTTTGTTGCAGGGCTTTTTTTATAGTATAGCATTGCGTACAGGCTGCTTTGTAGCAGAAAAACGCACATCATAGTAATCCGTAAAGAGGAATTATCTTTATTACATGCGAACAGGACCCATCGGTATATTTGATTCTGGCTATGGCGGATTAACGGTCATGCGGGAAATTGTTTCACTGTTGCCTCAGTACGATTATGTGTACCTGGGTGATAATGCCCGTACTCCATATGGCAGCCGGTCTTTTGATACGGTATATTCCTATACCCTTGAAGCAGTGCGCTGGTTGTTTGCTCAGGGTTCGCATCTGGTAATCCTCGCCTGTAACACCGCCTCGGCAAAAGCGCTCCGGAATATCCAGCAAAAAATTCTACCTGTAGAATACCCCGACCGGAAAGTATTGGGGGTGATCCGGCCCACCACAGAAATTCTGGGCCGGCTGAGTAATAGCGGCGAAGCCGGCATACTGGCTACCCCCGGAACAGTGATCTCCGGATCGTACATCCTGGAACTCCAAAAATTCTTTCCATCGCTTCATGTTTACCAGGAGGCCTGCCCTATGTGGGTACCTTTGGTGGAATATGGAGAGTATGATCAGCCGGGTGCAGATTTCTATATCCGTCGACATGTCGAAAACCTATTATCCCAGGGAAAGGCTATCGATACCATTTTACTGGCCTGTACGCATTACCCTTTGCTGAAAGACAAGATCGGGTCTTTTCTGCCACCGGGTGTACAGCTGGTGGAGCAGGGGAAAATAGTAGCTGAATCGCTGGACAATTATTTGCATAACCATCCGGAAATAGAATCTGTATGCAATAAAGGAGGCAGCCGGGTTTTTTATACCACCGATTCAGTACAGACTTTTGAAAAGCAGGCGTCGAGGTTTTATGGTGAAAAAATACAGGCACAGCCGGCGGTTTTGACCGGGTGATCCTATAAAATACTTCAGGATAATCTTGGCTGACACCGGTAAATAATTTACCTTTGCCGTCCCTTTCACAATAAGGCCGGGGATGGTGCCCGGACTTACCGGAATCAAGCCTGTTTAAACAGGATTTTTTTTAACAAGGGTAGTAATATCAATAAAGAAAGCACATGAAACGTACATTTCAACCATCAAACCGCAGCCGGAAAACAGTTCACGGATTTCGCAAGCGCATGGAATCGGCTAATGGCCGTGCGGTACTGGCAGCTCGTCGCCGTAAGGGTCGTAAAAAGCTGACCGTTTCTGATGAAAGTAAGCTGAAGTAAACCCGGTATAGCCCGGTAAATATATTTTTATTAGCCCCAAAGCGGGGCTAATTTTGTTTGTAAAAACCACTAGCTCATTAAAAAGTCTTTTTCACTGGATAAAGCGCGGCGACTTAAAAGCCGGAAACGTATTGAAAAACTGTTTGATACGGGGAAGGTTATATCAGGTACGCCGGTAAGGCTGGTGTATTTAAGCTCATTGGTGAGCGGTGAAAGTGACCAGTATATGGCTTTTAGGGCCGCATTC
>JAEYRC010000139.1 GCA_023409675.1 Bacteroidota bacterium | reverse complement strand
TGTTTTGATCTTTGGCTAATTCTATTGATCTTCATATCGGCGGCGTAAGTCGCTGAAATTAATAAAGGGCATTGGCCGCCGGGCATTTGGAATTCTATTTCCCCGCTTTCGCCAATACCTGAACGTTAGCGGCTATATTACGACCAACCGTGCTAAACAGAAAAATCGTATATTTGCCGACACGAAAATTTAAGTAAGACGAAATGTAAAAAATAATTTCTTTCAGACAAATCATAACAGCAACTGCAAAGTGGTTGTCGTATTGTTTCATTTTTAACGAAAGAAATTATGCTTATTCTACAAAACATTTCATATACACACCCAAACAAGGATTTACTGTTTAGCGACATCAATTTGACAGTAAACAATCACGAAAAGATAGCGTTAATCGGCAACAACGGAGCAGGAAAATCAACTTTGCTCAAAATTATCGCCAAAGAATTGCAACCATCCAACGGACAAATAAGCGTTGAAACTGAGCCGTATTTTGTTCCACAAATTTTCGGCCAGTTTAATCATCTGATCATTGCAGAAGCATTGAAGATTGACAAAAAATTAAACGCTCTAAAAGAAATTTTGAACGGAAATACAAGTGAAGAAAATTTCAATTTACTCAATGACGATTGGACAATTGAAGACCGTTGTAATGACGCTTTACAAGATTGGCAACTGACCGATTTAGACTTGTCGCAAAAAATGGAAGCGTTGAGTGGCGGGCAAAAAACAAAAGTTTTTTTGGCAGGAATTTCCATTCATCAACCCGAATTGATTTTATTGGACGAGCCAAGCAATCATTTGGACATCGCAAGCCGACAACTTTTGTATGACTTCATTCAAACCACAAAAAGCACTTTGGTTGTTGTAAGCCACGATAGAAAATTACTCAATCTGTTAGACACAGTTTGCGAATTGAGTAAACACGGAATTAAAGTTTATGGCGGTAATTACGACTTTTACAAAGAACAAAAGCAAATTGAAAACAATGCTTTGAGCCAAGACATTCAAAGCAAGGAAAAAGCGTTACGAAAAGCCAAAGAAAAAGAACGGGAAACTTTGGAACGACAGCAAAAGTTAGACAATCGTGGAAAAGGCAAACAAGAAAAAGCAGGTGTTGCCAGAATAATGATGAACACTTTGCGAAACAATGCCGAAAACAGCACATCAAAACTCAAAAGTGTTCACGCTGAAAAAATCATTGGAATTTCACAAGACTTGCAAGAACTTCGTTCTTCATTGCCCGACATTGACAAAATGAAATTTGGCTTTGACAATTCAGCATTACACAAAGGGAAAATTTTGTTTACAGCAACGAACATAAATTTCGCATACAACACGCAATCACTTTGGACAGAAAACTTGAATTTCCAAATTACAAGTGGCGAACGCATTGCATTGAAAGGACAAAATGGTTCGGGAAAAACGACTTTGATAAAACTCATTTTGGGCGACATTGAAACACAAACAGGAACAATTTATCGAGCAGACAGCAAATCGGTTTACATTGACCAAGACTATTCTTTGCTTGACAACAAACTAAAAGTTTACGAACAAGCCCAACAATTCAATGTATCTGCATTACAAGAACACGAAATAAAAACTCGGCTCAACCGCTTTTTATTTACAAAAGAAGATTGGGACAAATCTTGTGGTGAGTTGAGCGGTGGCGAAAGAATGCGTTTGTTACTTTGTTGCTTGACAATAAACAGTAAATCACCCGATATTATTATTTTTGACGAGCCGACAAACAATTTAGATATTCAAAATGTAGAAATTTTGACGACAGCCATAAATGAATATCAAGGAACATTAATTGTTGTGTCGCACGATGAAACATTTTTAGAGCAAATAAACATAGAACGGACAGTTGGACTTTGACAAAAATACAGCCGCTAACAAGGTATTGCCGCAATAGGGGCTGACGTGCTTTTATGAAACTTTTGTGGGTAAACGAACGGCAGTGCATCTATTGAACATTTGTGCTAAAAATCCCCCACTGCGGCAATACCCAAACCGTTGCCTGTAACTTTACCTAAACACTTACATACCTATTATAATGATATATATAATTCTTATAGTGATTTGTGGACTTTTAGTTTTAGTATCCATTGGTGCTTTGATCTTCGGCGTTATTAAGAAACGGAAGAGTTTTTTAATCTCTGCCATTGTTCTATTCGGAGTTGGTGTAATAGGTTGTGTTGCTTCTGGCCTGATGTATTCTAAACTGGTCTACCAATATGTCAAAAGCAGAGAATTTCAAGATGACACAAAAAGAGGTTCAGAGCTTTTGGGCCAGACTGTTGGTTCTGTCTCATCTGGTCTTTCAAGAGGATTATCTGAATCTCTCGATGATAAAGCGATTTCGGATCTTGCAAAGAAATCTGCAACAATTCTGGGAACTTCAATAAAGACGATAGCTTCGGGATTTGATACAACAATTGGAAGCAAAAATATTTTAATCGATAAGAATCTTGCAGATGCAGGCTTTGAACTTGGACGAGCATATGAACAATATGATTCAGTAACAAATAACTTAGGAATTTTCATTGAGTATAAAAAGGACTTTAAAGGCAATCTTAAACTTACAAACTACGATCAAGCAGGTAAGAAAATTGATATTTCTCAAAAGGCAATTGATGTGAAGGCGGGAGAGGAAAATGTAGAAGTATTTAGATTCTCATATTCAGACTTGGGCTTAACCACCTATTATATAATTTCTAAAGCTAACTGAAAAGCTACAGGCAACATGGGCTTTGCAAAAGTTGGGCTGAGGAATATGTTTTGGGCTTTGGGTAATTCTATTGAACTTTTGTACATTGGCCGTATTAAATTAAAGTTACGGCCAAGGCCAGGCAGGAGGAATTCTATTGCCCAACCTTCGCAAAGCCCTGAACGTTGTAGGCAATTTTTATGACATCAAAAGAGATCATGTATTCATTTTTTTACCTTTGCCACTTTCGGACTCACTGTTTCGACCGGGCTAAGTAGAGGGCTTACACACTCTCATACATCCCAATGACATTCCAATTGAATTCATAACAGTATTCTATTGGGCTCGTTCTTCTTGGTATTGACATACTTAATTAAAGCTTCAAAGACATTTTCAAATCATAAAGTGAATATTTTTGGTTTTAAAATTAATGGAGTGTTATGGCATATGTCTTAAAATTGACACTTTAAATAGGCAAATGGATAAAATAGAGCAAAATGATGAATTTACAGCTAGGCTTATATTAAAAGGAGAATGGCTTTATGACAATTTAGTACCAATGACAGTTCAAATATTTGCAATTAATTACGACTATTACTTTGAGCTTGACAGGGGGTATAATGAAGAAGGCGAAGTTCCACAATTAAATGAAAAAGGAGAACAATATATTATAGCTTGGCACGGTGACAAATTTTATTCTACTTTTCAAAACATTTCATTCGGCGGCTTGACTTTGGACGAAGCAATTCACACCGCGGAAAATACATTAAGGCAAAAAGTTAACTGGGTTAAGTGTTAAGCTCAAAATTAAAAAACTGCCTACAACATTGCATTGGCGTAAGCGGGGCTTTAGGAACAATTTTTAGCTTTGGGTAATTCTATTGAACTTTATATCGGCGGCATAAGTCGCTGGAAATAATAAAAGGCTGCGGCCGCCGGGCAGTGGGAATTCTATTTCCCCGCCTCCGCCAATGCTTCAACGTTGTAGGCAACCCTAATTGACAACTTCCTATGATAAAATTTATTTCTGACAAGCTTTGGGCGACACTTCAAACTCTTTCAAAAAAGTCTAAGCGGACAAAAGTAGCCGTTGCATATTTTGGTAAAGGTGCTTCCGACCAGTTAAGTTTGAAGAAAGGGGACACTTTGTTAGTTGCAATGGACTTAAATAACGTAAGGGCAGGACAGGTTAACCCTCACGAAATACAAAAACTTTACGACAAGGGGGTTTCAATATTCAACCTTCCAAACCTTCATGCAAAAATATACTTGTTTGACAACACAGCTGTAATCACATCGGCAAATGTCTCTTCACACTCTGCTAATCATTTGCTCGAAGCAGCAGTTCTAACTGACGACAAAAGCATTTTCAAAAATGCAGAAAGGTTTATAAATGAAAATTGTATTGAGACTGTGGAGCAGGACTACATTGAACTGTGCAAGAAAAACTATAATCCCCCGAAAGATTTTGGAGCTAGGAGAAAGCCGCGCACAAAAAGCAATTTCAAAGGACAACTTTCAAGGCTTTGGGTTATCAGCACAACCCTGATTGACTTCACCGAGGAAGACTATGAGGTTCTTAAAAAAGATGATGCAATTTTTGAAAAGAAAATTACCAACAAGCGAACATTTGAGCTTACTGAAATCAAATTCCCTGCTAAAGACAAATTTATAAACAACGTAAAAGAGGGCGATATCTTAATTGAAATTGTTAGACATAAAGTTCGAACACAAGTATTTAAACCAAAGAGAGTATTGGGAGTTTCATTTAATAGGGCAAAAGGAAATGCTTTTTTAAGAGTTGAGGAGCGGAAAAAACCAATAACCAAGAGTTGGACAAATCTAGAAAAACAGTTAAAGATTAATGGCATCAAAGCGATAACAAAAAACTCGACAAGAGAAATTAAAAACGACAACACTAAGAAGATTTTGTTAAGCTATTTTAAGTAAGACGACGAAGGGTATGCCTACAACATTGCATTGGCAAAAGCGGGGTTGACGGATAGATCCTCGGCATTTGGAATTCTATTGATCTTTTGTACATTGGCCGTATTACTTGAAAAGGTCCGGCCAACCGGGCTGACGGAATTCTATGACCCGCCTTCGCCAATGCCGTCCCGTTGTGTGCAATTTCCTTATTCAAAAACTCAAATTGATTTTGACAGAAACTTGTATTAAGGTTAGCTATATGCCGATATGCCAAAATACGCAATCGATGTTGTTTCATAAAAAATCAGTTTTAATACATTAATTGACATTAAAATAATGGTTAATCAAAAAATTAGAAATAATCCTGGTAAGTTATTTGGAGTTTGGCTTTTAACAATGTTGGTTTTAACATCAATATTCGCCATCCTTTCAGAAATTGGTGCCTCGGGCGGTGAACAACGTTTTTTTTCTACGTTATCATTTATGCTTTTGTTGACAGTGGTTGGTATAGCTGTTATCGCCGTTTTGATACCATTTATTTATAAACAATGGTTTAAAAGTAATATACAAGCTTTAATCTTACTTATTGTAATAATTGTTATTCCAGCATTAGGTTTTGTCTGGATGCGATATTTTGAAGATCCCTATTCTTATATTGAATCTACGCGATATGTTGGTGGAGATATTATTGAGATTAAAAAAGAGTTTTACGATGATGCGAATCAATTGAGAAGCGTTAGCTACATTATTAATGGTCGAAAAGATAGCATATGGACAACTTATGACCGACAGGGTAAGGTTATCGAGCAAAAGAAATATTAAAAGATTTGAAATATAGGAATGCACACAACAGCGGTATTGGCAAAAGGCGGTGCTGAGGAATATGTTTTGATCTTTGGGTAATTCTATTGAACTTTATATCGGCGGCGTAAGTCGCTGAAATTAATAAACGGCTGTGGCCGCCGGGCTGTGGGAATTCTATTGCCCCGCTTTCGCCAATACCTGAACGTTATATGCCACTGTCTCACATCGCTGAGCCTCAAATTAAACAATACCAACCTGCTTATGCGGGTTCTATAGGATCAGCAGTTTTATAGTTTTTAATGTGCTTAATTTTGATGTGTGGCAGTTCGATAGGACAGGTTCTTCCGGATTTGCAAATTTGCCGTTTGGTAAGTTGCCCTTCCTGATTCATAAATTCAAAATATGGACAGTGCGGTAGCTTGATAGGAAATGTGGCACTTTTGAGTTGGATTTTTCCTATAAGGTAAAAATCCTTTTAAAAAGCACAATCTAAAATATGGACAGTGGGGTAGTTCGATACGGAAGTTGTCAATCTTGGCTTTGAGCTTCCTATAATGTAAAATACCTTTTTTATAAATAATTCAAAATATGGACAATGGGGCAGTTCGATATATAAACAGTCTTTATTATTCTTATAAATTCTGAAGTTGAAAAAAAATATGAAAAGATTGTTGTGCCAATAGAAATCATTGCTTAATCCATACGCGCCTTTAATGTAGCATATCTCATAAATTATATATAGCTCTGGTGGACAGTGGGGCACCAAACTGATGAAAAGGCCTGATAAATAGCAGACAGCGGTCGTATGTTTTGATAGAGCTCGAAAAAATAACAAGACAGCAAAGCGGTGTAACACCGGTGTAGGTTAAAAACAAATTATTACCAGGTTGTGGTGGACAGTTCAAAAATACAGCGGCATATAACAGCGGTATTGGCAAAAGGCGGGGCTGAGGAATATGTTTTGAGCTTTGGGTAATTCTATTGATCTTCGGATCGGCGGCGTACGTCGCTGAAATTATTAACAGGCTTTGGCCGTCTGGGCATTGGGTATACTATTGCCCCGCTTTCGCCAATACCTAAACGTTGGCAGTAATGGCAGGGCACAAACCCTAAGAACAATGAAACGGACATTTCAAATATCTTGCTTGATATGCTTGCTATGGATAGTTGGACTTTTAGCTCAACTTCCATTAATCCCATTTATCGAAACAGATTACATATTAAAGGAAAGAAATGACACTCTGGGAAATGGAGTTTTGGTGAAGAAGAATAACGAGTTAAACATCAAAATAGAAATTCCAAATTATTTTCCAGAAAAAGAACAATGTATTGATACGTGGTTTACCTCGGCACACGGACAACACCTTTTAACTGTTTCCAATTTTTCAATCAATGTATTTTCTGGTGACAATACTGAAATTGAAAAGGGCCAATCATATTTGTTTTGGGACGACGGAAGTAAGGATGAAACATTTTCAATTCATGATTATGAGATTTCGGAATCGATCACCTCTGAAAGAAATAAGTATGTATTTTTTAGGAGCGTATTTAATATTGATAAGGAAAGCAATTTTTACATTTTAATTAAAGCCAACTATTCTTTAGACAATATTGCGGACAGTGTTGAACGAAAAATGTTGATTACTAAAAAACATAGATTAACATGGAATAAATTCAGAGCACACTAATAAGGAGCCAGTACTGCCAACATGCGTATTGGCAAAAAGCGGGGCTTTGGAATATGTTTTGGGCTTTGGGTAATTCTATTGAACTGTTGTACATTGGTTGAGCAGTGGTAATTCTGCCGCCCCTGTTTTCGCCAATACGTCAACGTTATATGCCACTGTCTCCAGTCGCTGAGCCTTAAATTGAACAATAC